>JAZQVJ010000278.1:0-4076 GCA_045631785.1 Eubacteriales bacterium | reverse complement strand
TACGCCGAGGTCATGCGCGACACCGAGAGCGAGAATACGCCCGAGAATATGCAGGTCATCATCGACGAGGCGAAGCGCCTGTCCGGAATGGTGGGAGATCTCGTTGAGCTTTCGCGCCTTCAGGGCGAGGTTGCGCTCGGTGAGACCGAGGCCTTCTCGCTGGCCGAGGTAGGGCGCACCGTCTTTTCCGAATACGAGGCACTGCTCGCGCCGCGTGGCTACACCCTTGCCGCCGAGATCGAGGACGGATGTACCGTCACCGCCGATAAAAAACGCATCCTCCAGGTGCTCCGCAACCTCCTTGACAACGCCGTCAACTACGCAGGCGAAGCAAAGGCGGTCACCCTCCGCATCCTCGCAAGGGAGGGCGCCGTCCGCGTCGAGGTCATCGACCGCGGCGAGGGCATCCCCGAGGATGAGCTTGAGAACATCTGGCAGCGCTACTACCGCGCCGGTGGCAACCACAGGCGGAGCGTCAGCGGCAGCGGTCTTGGCCTCTCTATCGTCCGCGAGAACCTTGAGCTTCACGGCGCGCGCTACGGCGTCGAAAGCACGCTCGGCGAAGGCTCAACCTTCTGGTTTGAGCTTCGGCTTCAGGCATAAATTGCGCCCGTCGCCGCCGTGGAGCACAGCCTTGCTCGGCGGCAGCTAAGATTAAACTAACGATGAGCCTCCCCCTCCGGGGGAGGTGTCGCGCATCTGCGCGACGGAGAGGGCTACAAGCCTCCCCCATAAAAAAGCACCTGCCACGCAGGTGCTTTTTTATGTCTATGTCACTTCGAAAAATCCTTCGCTTTTAGCAGATCCGCCCGGTTCCTTCATTTATTTTCAAAAAAGCCTTGACAAGCACGCTTTAGCGTGGTAAAATGATAGAGCATTCAAGCATCGCTTTAACGCGTTAAAGCGATGCAATAAAAACAAAAAGAGGTACTTACAATGAAAAAGATCCTTTCTCTCATTTTGGCAGTCGTGATGCTCACCGGCTGCACGCTCGCGATGGCTTCGTGCAATCTGTTCGGGCCGACGCTGAAGGTTGGCTACACCGTGTATGCCCCGATGAACTACTTCGATAACGACGGCGATCTTTCCGACGGCGATGACGGCTCCGGCGATTTTGTCGGCTTCGATACCGAGCTTGCGGAGCTCGTTGCCGATAAGCTGGGCATGAAGGTCAAGTTCATTGAGATCTCGTGGGATAACAAGTACATGGAGCTTGAGTCGGGTGCCATCGACTGCATCTGGAACGGCTTCACCTCCAACACCAAGGATGCCGACGGCATCGAGCGCGCCGACAAGGTCGACTTCACCTACGCCTACCTTGACAATGCCCAGTGTGTTGTCGTCAAGTCCGACAATCTTGCCGCCTATACCTCGGTTGCCTCGCTTGCCGGGAAGACCGGCACCGCCGAGAACGGTAGCGCCGGTGAGACCTACGCCAAGTCGGTGACCACCGAGTTCGAGGGCGTTCCCGCGCAGACCGACGTCTTCCGTGAAGTGAAGGCCGGCGCTGTTGACTTCGCCGTGATCGACCGCCTGCTCGCCGACAATATCGTTGGCAAGGGCGACTATGCGTCGCTTTCGATCGTCGAGGCCATCGAGATCGAGAAGGAGGTCTACTCCATCGGCTGTAAGAAGGGCGGCGATCTTGACGAGAAGATCAACGAGGCCCTTGTCGAGCTTCTCAATGAGGGTGAGATCGAGCGCCTTGCCGAGAAGTACAACGTCCGCGTGACCGACACCCTGATGGCGAAGAAGACCGCACAGTAAAATGGCGCTTTTCTGGGAAGTCACCGTAGCTCTCCTCGAAGGATTCGGAACGACATGTTCGATTTTTGGGCTAACACTCGTGTTAGCCCTTCCTTTGGGGCTCCTCATTTCCTTCGGGACGATGTCGAAGATCGATCCCATCCGGGGAGCATTTAAGACCTTTGTCTGGATCATCCGCGGCGTGCCGCTGATGCTCCAGATATTTGTCGTTTTTTACGTCCCCGGCTTCGTGTTCGGGACGCCGATCGCCAGCCGCTTCATGGCAGCGATTGTCGCCTTCGTTATTAACTACGCCTGTTATTTTTCCGAGATCTACCGTGCCGGCATCGAGGCGGTTCCCTTCGGCCAGACCGAGGCGGGGCGCGTTCTCGGTATGACGAAGGGCGAGATCTTCTTCCGCGTTACCCTCCTTCAGGTCGTCAAGCGCATTATCCCGCCGATGGGAAATGAGATCATCACCCTCATCAAGGATACCGCGCTGGCCCGTGTCGTTATGGTCGTGGAGATCATCAAGGTCGCTGAGAAGTTTACGGCGCGCGCGATGATATGGCCGCTGTTCTATACCGCAGTCTTCTACCTGATCTTCGTCGGGGCTCTGACGCTCCTCTTTGGCAAGGCAGAGAAAAAACTCTCGTATTTTAAGGTGTAAGCTATGGCGTTTTTAGATGTTAAGAATATTCATAAGAGCTTTGGCGACACGAAGGTCCTGCGCGGCATCGACTTTTCGATGGAGCGCGGTGAGGTCGTGGCCATCATCGGCTCCTCGGGCGGCGGCAAGACCACCTTCCTCCGTTGCCTGAACTTTCTTGAAACGCCCGATGAGGGCACGATCACCGTGGACGGTGACGAGATCTTTAACGCCGCGGCGAGCTATACCGATGCCGAGGTGCGTGAAAAACGCCTGCGCTTCGGCCTTGTTTTCCAATCCTTCAATCTCTTTCCGCAGTACACGGCGCGCGAGAATATCGCGATGCCTCTGTACCTTCGCCGTATGGAAGCGCTCCGCCGCGAGGGGCTTGACCGCCGTGCTCTCCGCGCCCGGAAGCATGAGGTGCAGGAGGCTGCCCGCCGTGAGGCCGACGGCCTGCTCCGCAACGTCGGCCTTGCCGAAAAGGCCGCCCTTTACCCCCACCAGCTGTCGGGCGGACAGTGTCAGCGTGTGGCGATCGCCCGCGCGCTTGCTCTTTCCCCCGATATCCTCTGCTTTGACGAGCCGACCTCAGCTCTCGATCCCGAGCTGACGGGCGAGGTCCTGCGCGTCATCCGCGATCTGCGCGGCGCCGGGCACACCATGATCATCGTTACCCACGAGATGAAGTTCGCCGGGAGCGTTGCCGATCATGTGGTGTTTATGGCAAACGGCGTGATCGAGGAGCAGGGGCCGCCCGCGGAGATCTTCGGTTCGCCGAAGACCGAGGCACTCCGCACCTTCTTACATAAGGAAAACAGCTTTTGATGAAAATGGAGAGGCCTCAGCCTCTCCATTTTGAGGTATCACTATGAGAATGAGAAAGAAAAAGCACGGGGCCGAGCGCCTGGCCGCCTGCAGCGCCCTGCTCGCCACCCGTCCCGAAGCCCCCTGGACCGATCCCGTTGCCCTCTTTGGGCGAGAGGGTGAGGTGCGCCTTGAGATCGGCTGCGGCAAGGGTGGCTTTGCCTGCGGCATGGCCGCCGCCCACCCCGAATGGAACCTCTTCGCAATGGAGAAGGTGTCGGACGTCCTCGTCCTCGCCGCCGAGCGCGCGATGCGCGAGGCCGATGCCCGCCCCGACAATCTCCGCTTCCTGAACGGTGATGCGCGCGACCTCGCGGCCTACTTCGCCGAGGGAACGCTCGATGCCATTTATCTGAACTTCAGCGATCCCTGGCCGAAGGCAGGGCACGCCAAGCGGCGCCTCACGCACCGCGCCTTCCTCTCGCTCTACGTCACTCTCTTAAAGGACGGCGGCGCCATTTGCCTGAAGACCGACAATGCAGGTCTTTTTGACTTCACCCTGGAGGAGCTTTCCTCGCTTGGTCTTGTCCCCGAGATGGTAACGCGCGATCTCCATGCCTCTCCCGAGGCCGAGGGGAACGTTATGACCGAGTACGAAAAGAACTTTTCAGAGCAGGGGATGCCTATCCACGCCCTTCGCGTTACCGTTAAAAAGTAAAAGATACTTTACCTATCAATAGGCACGGACCACCCGGCAACGGGCAGGATCCGTGCCTTTTGCATAGCGCCGCCCTCCGCCTTGCCTTGCGTGTCAACCAGGAAAAAGAGAGTCATAGTTCGACGTGGAACTTCTTGTAAATCGAGTAAGCTCATA
>JAZQVJ010000277.1:0-1336 GCA_045631785.1 Eubacteriales bacterium | reverse complement strand
CATTCGGTGTTCCTCCTTCCAACGGCTCGTATTCGGTGAAGTCAAGCTCTCCTATGGGGGGATAGTCCTCCGGGCGATAGAGGGGGGTGGGGATCAGCTCGCCGAGCTGGAGAGAGGTGACACCGGGGAAAAGGGGAACGTCGCGGAAGATAAGGGGATAAAAGCCTGCCTTGAAGATCTCGATGAGGTAGGTCGCGTAGCCCGGAATTTCCCCGGGGGCAAGCGAAAGCTCGCGGGCCGGGGTGGGGAGCAGTATCCTTTCGGCAAGGCCACTCCGATCGGTGGTCAGAAGATAGCTGATCGCGGCATTTTCCGGCATTGATCCGCGGATGCGGACGTCGGCTCCCTCGACGGGGTAAGCCCCGCCGGCCGTGACAACGCGTACGGCCAGTGTTCCTGTTTCGTTCAAGACGGTGGGCGTGGATGCAGTGTCCATAACGGTTCCCTCCTTTACGATATACTCCCAGTATATGCGGCCCTTGGCAATATCGTGAAAAGAGAAGACGAAAAAATGCGGCTTTTCGTCGCTTCCTCCCTTGACATTCCTCTGCGGCACAGTTATAATATACATGTAAAAATAAAATAGGACGGTGCGTAGAATGAAAGAACACTCTTATGGCGACCTCAGTATCATCGGAATGCGTGGGTGCGAGGATTTTGTTGCACAGGTAGACAGTTATATTCAGGAGTCGCGCCGTCACGATGGGGAAGGCACCTATATTGCCGAGGCCTCCTGCCCTCGCTTTGGTAGTGGCGAAGGCAAGGGGATGATCCGCGATTCGATGCGGAGCCGTGACGTTTACATCATTTCGGACGTTTTCAATCACGGTGTCACGTATCAGATGTATGGGAAGACTGTCCCGATGAGTCCCGACGATCATTTTCAGGATCTGAAGCGCATCATCGGTGCCATCGGAGGTAAGGCCAAGCGCATCACGGTCATTATGCCGATGCTTTACGAGGGGCGCCAGCACAAGCGTGCGAGCCGCGAGTCGCTTGACTGTGCGATGGCACTGCAGGAGCTGCACAACATGGGTGTCACGAGCTTCATCACCTTTGACGTGCATGACCCCCGTGTGCAGAACGCGATCCCGCTTTGCAGCTTTGATAACTTCCGTTCCACCTACCAGATGATCAAGGCGCTCGTCCACGAGTATCCCGACGTCGAGTTTGATAAGGAAAAGATCATGGTGGTCTCTCCCGATGAGGGGGCGATGTCGAGGTGCATGTATTACTCCTCGATGCTCAGCATTGAGCTTGGCATGTTCTACAAGCGCCGCAACTATTCGGTCATCGTCAACGGCAAGAACCCGATCGAGGCGCACGAGTATCTCGG
>JAZQVJ010000276.1:0-4579 GCA_045631785.1 Eubacteriales bacterium | reverse complement strand
GAGCTTACCGACGCCCGAGGGCTCGATCAGGATACGGTCAGGGGCGTAGTCGCGCATGACCTGCTCGAGTGCCTTGCCGAAATCGCCGACAAGGCTGCAGCAGATGCACCCCGAGTTCATTTCGTTGATCGTGACGCCCGCCTCACGCAGGAAGCCGCCGTCAATGCCGATCTCGCCGAACTCGTTCTCGATGAGAACCAGCTTCTCGCCGGCGTACGCCTCGGCAATGAGCTTTTTGATGAGCGTGGTCTTCCCTGCTCCGAGAAAGCCCGAGAAAATATCAATCTTTGTCATAGGTATCCCTTTCTGAATCACGACTTGCTGAGGCCAAAAATAAGTGCATTAACGAATTCGCTGAGCGGTAATGTTCTCCACGTCGTCCCCAGCTTATCATCCAAAATGTCTTCATAACCGTCCTCAAGGACCAGGGTACCCGAGCTCACGAATTCTCCCATGGTGGCTTCGGCTTGGATCCTATGAACCTCGGTTTCGATCTCGTCAACCGGAGTTTGCGGATGCAGCATTTTCATAAAGCCGTCAATGTCCTTGCCGTCCTTGGTCTTCCAAGTGCCACCGTCGTAGTAGCCCGCATCCCCCGGCTTGAGCGTGCTGCCCGCGGGAGGCGTGTACTTGTAGGCAAGAACGTCGGCAAGCGTCAGTGTGTGCATTTTATCGCCAATGCTCTCGACCTTTGTATCGATGATGGCGGCGAGAAGATGATTGTCTTCCGGCACGGGCTTATCGTTGCTGCTGTCATCGTCATCGCTGTATACCGAATACCAGACGTCGCCGACCTTGGTGTAACCCATGGCGACACCAATCTCCATGCCCTCAATGGTGGTCGTAATGGTGGAATCGTCCTCAAGCTGCTTGACCGTGAGGCCGGCAAACTCGGCTATCGCGCCCGTCGGGGCGATATCCTCGCCGTCGGTGTAATCACCGTCACCGTTGCCGTCCCTTCTGAACACGGGAGTCTGGCCCTCGGCGGCAATATTTGTATAGCCCATGATCTCACCGAGGTAGATCTCCCCGGATTTATCGGTCAATTTGTCCAGGGTGCTATCCATCAGAAGGCGGAAGATGCCGGTGGCAGCTACGCTGTCCTTCTCCCATTGCTTCTTCGTATCGTTGTATTCATACCCAAGAGCATCGGCAACGGTCAGGTGCTTGACGGCACCGTCCATCTCGTTGACCTTGTAGTTGGAAAGCGTCGAAAAGACACCCGTGACCTTCGTCTTGTACCCGGAATCCTTGTACCAAACGCCGTAGTAGAGGTCATTCTCGGGAACGTCAACCTTTTCTTTGTCGGGCTTGTAGTAATACCCCATCGCATCGCCAACGCGAACGCCCTTGATACGCTCACTGAAGATAGACTCATCCTCCATATCCTTGAGCGTGAGGTCGGCAAACGTCTTCATCAGCTCGGAGGGCTCGGTGTAGCCGTCCTCGTTATTCCCCTTGCGGAAGCCGATCTTTTTGACGCCGTTTTCCACATACTCATAGGGATCGTAGCCCATGGCCTCACCGAGGTAGAGGGCGTTGACGTCGGTATCGAGGGTAGCGAGGGTGCTGTCCATCAGGGAACGGAGAACGCCGGTCGCCTCATTGCCGTTCTTTTTCCAAACGCCGCCCTCCTCCTTGTAGCCGAGGACGGTGCCGATCTCGGTGCCGTCGATCTTCTTATTCAGCTCGGTTTCGTCACGCAGCTCCTTGATCGTCATATCGGCAAACTCGCCGATAAGACCGTCGGGCTCGGTATAACCGCCCTCGCCGTCCTCCTTGCGGAAGACGAGGTTCGCTTTGGGGGTATTTTTGTCAGCCAACTTGCCTGTCGTCGTATCGTATTTATCGTAGCCCATAAATTCGCCGAAGTACAGCTTATCAATATCGCCGTTGAGGTTTTCGACAGTGCTGTTCATCAGGAGCGCCATCACGCCATCGGCCTCGGTCGTATAGGTATCGTCCGTGTACCAGGTGCCGTAATAGAGGTCCTCCTCGGGCTTATCGGGCTGCGTGGCATGCTCCTTATAGCAGTAGCCCATCGCGTCACCAACCTTGATGGTGGCGATCTTGTCATCGAGTGCTGAGGGATTGTCAAGATCCCCCACCTTCAGCGTAACGATCGAGGCGCTGGCACCGGTCGGCGCCTTCCCTGCATCGTCCTCAAAGTAGGGATCGCCCCCCTCGGGGATCGTATTGTCGTCTTTATCGAGCCAATTGCCGGCCGCATCGGTCTTAATGGTATACCCCATCAGCTCGCCGACGTAAAGATCATCCACGCCCGTGGAAAGCTCGCCGACCTTGATCTCCATCAGGGCAGAAAGTGAGCCGGACACCCGATTACCTGCGGTATCGTACCACTTCCCGTCGGTTTTCTTCTCGTAGCCGAGGACCTCATAAAGAGGCTGGTCGTTAAGACCGAGGGTATCGGCGTTCAACTCCTCGTTCATAAGCACACCGACCTTGAGGTTGGCAAGACTCAGGCGAAGGCCGGTGACCGCACCGTCCTCATCGCTCCACTCGTATTTGGCAGCCTCGGTATCTGTCGCGGGCGTTGTCACCTCGCCCTGCTCAAGCTCCATCAGCTCGCCGACGTACATATCCTCAACAATGCCCATAAGATCGGTGTCGGCAAGCTCATTGATCTTCAGGGGAACAAGCTCGGCGTAGAGTCCCTTGGCAGGGTTGCCGTCGGCATCCTTCCACACGCCGTCCTTCAGCTCGTAGCCAAGCGTATCGCCGAGTGTCATACCCTCAAGGGCGCTATCAAGATCAAAATAGAAGCCGCCCGCCTCGAGCTTCAGCATATCACCAAGGTGCTTGTCGGCCATCGCGTTATAGATCGGATTGCCGCCACTCCCCTCAATGAGAACCTCCATCGGGGTGCGGTCAAGCGTTGCCTGAAGAACGGCGTTGCGATCCTCGGCAGCAAAATACTCACCAAGGTCCAGAGTCGCAAGATAGGAGGAGATGGTCGCCTCCTCGCCTTCCCCAAGGACGGGCTCAACAATACCGTCACTCCCCTTTTCCACCGCGATCCCCATCAGGTCGCCGACGTAGACGTCCTCAAAGAGAAGGTCAAGCTTCTGATCGACAAGGAGGTCGAGGGTGCGGTCCTGCATCTTGACGCGCGCGGCCTCGGGCAGAACGTCCTGCCCCGCGAGCGCCAGCGCGTGGCCGACGGTGGCCGTCGAGAGATAGACGTTCAAAATGCCCTGCTCTCTATAATTGGAAAGGGGGATCTCCATCATTTCCTCGGGAAGGACGGCAAAGACCGCTTCCGGAAGGATCACCCCGTACCGATCGGTGAGCGTCGAGAGCGTGGCCGTCGACAGCTCCGAGGAGATCTTGCCGAATTCCGCGATCATTTCGAGGATGCTCATTCCACGCAGGGCGCTGTCCGGCTCCAAAAAGCCGTCGGCATTGATGCCAACGCCGAGCCCCTGAAGACGGTCAAGCGATACCCAGGCAAAGGCGGCATAAAGGGTTCCCGCCACGGCACCGACAAGAATCGCCATGCCGAGAAGCATGGCAAGGATAAATATGAGAATTTTTGTGACAAGGGATCCATTTTTGACAGCTTCCATTATCGCATCCTCCTCCGGTGAACGCACGCGCATACGCGCGGACGGTGTGACTTAATACATTGTAAAATAAATTATAGCACAGCACTGCACATTTTGCAAGAGGAACGGCAAAAAGAAAAGCCGCTTTCGCGGCTTTTCTTTAATTTTATTCAGCGGTGGGGGCTTTCGCGGCTCTCCGCTTTTCAAGGTAACGGATGCCGAAGACGGTGGCAACCGTGAGGGCAACGCCCACGGGCAGTACGATCCAAGCGATCGAAACAAAGCCCGCGAAGAGGAACATCACGAAGGACACCGCCGCCACGGTAATGGCGTAGGGCAGCTGGGTATTGACATGGTTCAGGTGGTTGCACTGCGCGCCGGCCGACGCCATGATGGTGGTATCCGAGATGGGCGAGCAGTGGTCGCCGCACACGGCACCGGCAAGGCAGGCCGAAACACCGACAAAGAAGATCGGATCGGTCTCCGCAAAAATCGAGGTAACGATCGGGATAAGAATGCCGAAGGTTCCCCACGAGGTACCGGTCGAGAACGAGAGGAAGCAGGCAACGAGGAAGATGATGGCAGGCAGGAAGGAGGCAAGCCCTTCGGCGGCACCGTCCATCAGACCGGCCACGTATTCCTTGGCACCGAGAAGACCGGTGACATTCTTAAGGCCGGTGGCAAAGGTGAGGATAAGGATGGCGGGAACCATGGCGATAAAGCCCTGAGGAATGCACTTCATGGCCTCGTTCGGGGTGATGATGCGGCGGGCGAAGTAGTAAAGCACAACGAACACAAGGGCGATAAGCGCCCCCCACGGCAGGCCGATGTAGGCATCGGTATTACCGAAGGCGCCGACAAAATCCCACTTGTAATCGGTGCCGCCCCAGGCATCGGTGCCAAAGAAGCCGCCGACGTACAGAAGGCCGAGGACGCTGGCGACGATGAGAACGACGATCGGAATGATGAGGTCATACACGCGACCGCGCGAGGTCTCGGGCTCCTCCTCAGCG
>JAZQVJ010000275.1:0-2049 GCA_045631785.1 Eubacteriales bacterium | reverse complement strand
GCTTGGCCTCCGACTTGGTGTTAAAGGTGTGAGTCAGGGAGGTGGCACCGTTCTCGATGGCGGCAACAGCGGTCGCGTAATCGGTCGCGGTGTGGCCGAGCGAGATGACGGTGTCGGTCGTGGCCGTGCACTCGCGGATGAAATCAATGGCACCCGGGAGCTCGGGGGCGAGCGTCAGCTTTTTGATGTTTTTGAAGGTAGAAAACTCGGCCATCGTGGGCGACTTGATGAAGGCGCCGTTCTGGGCGCCCTTATACTTGTCCGCAATGTAGGGCCCCTCCATATGGAAGCCCTCGATCTTAGCACAGCCCTCAGCCCTCGGCAGGTCGCGGTTCACAACGGCACGGATGGTATCAACGTCCATCGTCATCGTGGTGGGGAGCCAGCTCGTGGTACCGTTCTCGAACTCGAACCTGGCCATCTCGAGAAGGCCGCCGTCCATGATCTCCATCGTGTCAAAGCCGACGGCACCGTGAGCGTGGACGTCAAAAAGACCGGGATAGAGGTCGTAGCCGCCGCAATCCTCGCCGGGCTTATCGGTTTTCCCGATCGACTTGATCTTGCCGTCCTCGGCCACGAGGTCGGTGATCTTACCGTCGATCCTTACATTCTTTAAGATCTTCTCAGCCATGGTAAGCCTCCTTATCACAAAGGGCGGTGACGATCCTCGTCATCTCGTCCCATTTTTCCTCCATGCTGGCAACGAGGGCAAACTGGTTGCGCGCACGGTCGAGATTGTGTTTTTCGCGGTGGATGCGGAAGTAGGTGTCGCCCTCAAGGTAGTCGGTGAGGAAGCGCATGCCGCACTCCAGAGTCATCATCTTGGCACCGACGGGAAGGAGCGCGATCTCGGTGGGGGTAAGACGGCCGTCACACCCCTCGATGAAGCCGCGGGCAAAGGTTTCAAAGAGGCCAAGATCAAGCGCAACGCGCGAAAGGTCGGTCTCATCCTCTGCCGCCGTGGTAGCACCGAAGCGGATCGAATCGCCAAAATCGTTCACCGAAAAGCCCGGCATGATGGTATCAAGGTCGATGACACACAGCGGCTCCTTCGTTGCGGCGTCAAAGAGGATGTTGTTGAGCTTGGTATCGTTATGAGTTACGCGGAGAGGCAGCTTGCCCTCGGCGTGGGCGCGATAGAGAGTCTCGGTGAAATCGCGGCGCTCACGGCAGAAGGCGATCTCCTCGGCCACCTCGGCGCGACGGCCGACGGCATCCCTTGCGATAGCACGCTCAAGATTCTCAAAGCGGACGGGGGTGTTGTGGAAGTTCACAATGGCCTCATGCAGCGTTTCGGCCGGGAAATCCGCGAGCTGGCTCTGAAAACGGCCGAAGGCAACGCCGCTGGCATAAAACTGCTCGGGCGTTTCAACCTTATCCAGGCTGAGGTTGTCCTCAATGAAGAGATAGATGCGCCAATAGCTGCCGATCGAATCGCGGTAGTAGGCCGCCCCCTCCTTGGTGGGGACCACGGTGAGAGTCTCACGGTCAGGATCGCCGCCCGCCGCCGCGATGCTGCGACGCAGATGGCCCGTGACGCTCTCGATATTCTCCATCACCTCATCGGGATGGGGGAAAACGATGTGATTGATGCGCTGAAGGATGTAGCGGCGCTCTTTGCCGTCCGCAAGGCGGGTGACGAGCAGATGGGTATCATTGATATGCCCACTCCCGTAAAGCTCACAATAGATCTTCTCACCCTCGATCGCAAAGGCCGAGATCGCCTCCTCGATTTTTGCACAGAGCTCCTCACGCGTCGCTGTTGCCATACTTTCTTCCTCCGTTTTCAAAATGTGTTAACAGTTTACACTTAGATTATACAAGAAAAGGCTTGACTTTTCAATGGAAAATCGTATAATTATAAGTAAAATCGGATAAATGAGTTGTTTTTCCTTAACCAACGAGCTTTTTGAAGGAAGGTGTCACACATGATCCATAAGGAGGAGATCTCGGCGCTCCTGCGCGCGCTCTACGAGGCCTCGGGCTTTCGCCTGTCGCTCCACGATGCGATGGGAAACGAGATCGCGGCCTATCCCGAGGGGCCTTCCC
>JAZQVJ010000274.1:0-1396 GCA_045631785.1 Eubacteriales bacterium | reverse complement strand
GCGACGGCGTCCGCAGCTCTTGTATACTTGTCGGCGACGGCAACATCGCCGCGTTGGGTATAATTACCGCACATGAGGGCAATGATACAGGTATCCTCTCCAAAGTGGCGGCGCACCTCATCGACAAGATGGCGGTGGCCGTTATGAAAGGGATTAAATTCGCTGATGATCGCCACGGTCTTCATGCGTACCCCTCCGATAACGGTTTTTATATCCATCAAATACGTATAGTATAGAGATAGTATAACACATTCGGAGGGCGAAGTCAAGGAAGTCAAACGAAATCTTTTGGCCTCGGCACTGTGCGAAATTTCCCCGTTCGGATGCCGCTTTCCTTGACAATATCGGAAAAATGTGGTATAATTACAATATTAATTGCACGAGGAGCGCCGCGTATGCTTACAGTAGGTCTTTGCGGCGGAAGCGGGACCGGGAAAAACACCGCTGCCGATGTCTTTGCGGCGGCCGGAATTCCCGTCATCGATGCCGATGCCGTATATCACGAAATGGTGGATACTCCCTCGCCCTTAACGGTGGCGCTTGCCGATCGCTTTGGGACCGAGATCCTCACCCCGGGCGGTGCGCTGAACCGCGAGGTCCTGCGGCGCCTGGTCTTTGGCCGTGGGGAAGAGGCAAAAGCGGCTCGTGCCGATCTTGACCGCATGACACACGGCGAGGTGCTGCGGGTGTGCCGCGCAAGGCTTGACAGCTTCCGTGCGACCGGTGCCGCGTGTGCCGTTGTCAATGCCCCCTTGCTCCTTGAATCGGGCTTTGACCGCGAATGCGATCTCGTGGTAGCGGTTCTTGCCGATCGCCCGCTTCGCATAGCAAGGCTTTGTGCGCGGGATGGACTTACCGAGGCCGAGGCCGAGGCGCGCATAGATGCTCAGCTCGGTGACGAGGCCCTTGTGCTGCGCGCCGATATCGTGCTTGAAAATAACGGAACCGAGGAGGACCTGTACCGAAGTGTCGGGCGCCTCATAGAACATATACAAACGATCGCGGAGGAAAAGACAAATGGAAACTGAGAGCAAGTATGCGGCTCTGACCGCAGAAAAGAAGAGCATTTACAAGGACGCAAGCGACGAACGCCTGAAGACGATTTTCTCATATGCCGAGGACTACAAGAAGTTCCTTGATGCATCCAAGACCGAGCGTGAGGCTACCGAAAACGCGCTTCATATGGCCGAGGAGGCAGGCTTTACCCCGTATTGCTTTGGGGATGCTTTGAAGCCCGGGGATAAGCGATATTTTGTGAACAAGGGGAAGGGGATCTACCTGTTCCGCATCGGCACAGAACCTCTTGCCGAGAGTGGCTTCCGTATTCTGGCCGCGCACGTGGATTCGCCGCGCATCGACCTGAAGCAGAACCCCCTTTATGAGGACAGCGGAATGT
>JAZQVJ010000273.1:0-5181 GCA_045631785.1 Eubacteriales bacterium | reverse complement strand
CTTCGCAGCCTGAACCTTTCCAATTCGGTGGCGGTGGCCGTCTACGAGGTGCTCCGCCAGCGCGATTTTTCTTCGCTCCTTTCCGTAGGAACTCCCACCACCTTCTCTTGGTAACATCTACATATCCGAGGCTGCGGATCGTCCGCAGCCTTTTCCTTTCGGAGGTGTTGCAAGATGGAACAAATAAAGCTATTACCCATTCTCCTCGGCGGTGATCTGAACTGCTACGGGATGGCCGCTGCCTTCTACGAGCTCGGTGTCTACCCCTCGGTCGCCCTTGGGCGCTACCGCCTCGGCGTTACAGCCCACAGCCGCTTTGTCCGTCAGGTGATCGACGGGCGCATGGAAAGCACCGAGGGGCGCATATCGCTTATCTATGAGGTCTTTGCCGCCCATCCCGAGTGCCGTCCGATCCTTATCGGCTGTACCGACGAATACTCTACCTTTCTCATCCGCAACCGACACCGCTTTGATGCACGGTTTATTATCCCCTCACCGCCGCCGTATACCGAGAAATATGCCGATAAGGCGGTCTTTTATCGGGAGGCCCTCAAACGCGGGATCGCCGCCCCACGGAGCATTGTTCTTCATCCCGGCGATCCCATCCCCACAAGCGTCCCCTTTCTGTACCCCGCCGTCTTAAAGCCCTGTGTCAGCGAGGACTATTGGCACCACCCCTTTCCGGGCATGCGTAAGGTGTGGTTTCCGCGTGACCGCGCCGAGGCGGTCGCCATCCGTCAAAGGATCTATGAGGCGGGGTATCGCGGCAGTCTTTTGCTCCAGGAAAGGATCCCCGTCAAGGATACCGACAACTATGTCCTGACCGTCTATTGCGACCGCTTTGCCCGCGCGCGCGCTGCCGTCTTCGGCCGCGTTCTCCTCGAGGAGCATACGCCGCGCGGTCTTGGCAATCACGCCGCCATTCTCACGGCACAGGCCCCACCCGTGGCCCGCAAGCTTTGCGCCTTTCTCGAGGATATCGGGTATCGGGGCTTTGCAAACTTCGACCTTCTTCGGCATCCCGAGGGGGATAACTATCTGACGCTTGAGCTGAATCTGCGCCAGGGGCGGAGCAATCATTATATGACGGCGGCAGGCTGCAACCCCGCCTCTCTGATCGTTCTCGACCATATCCTCGGCGAGGACCTCCCGATGGCCGAATACGCCGAGGATATCCTTTGGCATACCCTTCCGCTTTCCCTGCTTCTCGATCGTGTCGAGGACACTGCCCTCGCCGCCCACTGCCGTACTCTCGGGGCATCGGGGCGTGCCGTTTCCGCGCTTTGGCAGCACGCCGATCTTCGGAGAAATCCTCTGCGCCGCCTCTTCCTTTTGGAACACGAGCGCAGGATCCGCAAGCGTCTCTGCGGGGGAGGTGACAACGCATGAAAAGGCTTGGTATCCTTGGCGGTATGGGGCCGCTTGCCGGAGCGTACTTTTATCTTCGGATGACCGCGATCACCGATGCCCCCGGCGATGCCTTCCACCCCTCCGTCCTGATGGTCAGCGACAATACGGTACCTGACCGTACCGCCCATCTTCTGGGAGAAGGTCCCACCCCCTTGCCGGCACTCGCGCATGCCCTCGCTTTCCTGGAATCCGGCGGCGCTGAGATCGTGGCGATCCCCTGCAATACCGCCCATGCCTATCTCCCTGAGCTATCGGCAATGACAAGCGCCAGGATCCTTGATATGCCCGCCCTCGCCGTTGAGCATGCCGCCTCACTCGGCGCCGCGTCGGTCGGCGTTCTGTCCACGGTCGGGTGCCGCCGTGCCGCCGTTTATGAGATCGCCTGCCGCCGGCGCGGCATCGCCTGCCACACGCTTGACGGGCCGTTGGCCTCTGCCGTCAACACCCTCATCTACCGCCAAAAATGCGGGGATGCCGTCGGCAAAGAGGACTATCTCCCCTATGTCGAGCATCTTCGGTCACAGGGGGCCGAAACGGTTATCCTCGCCTGCACCGAGATCTCACTCGCCTTCAGCGGTGAGACCGTTCCGGGAACCCTGGATGCCCTTGAGATCCTTGCCCGCCGCGCCGTAACGGCGTGCGGCGCACCTCTTGTGAAGGAGGTGGCGTCATTTGCAGCTGAACGCACTTATTCGCGGTGAGCACCTTGTGGTCCTTGGCGCCCCTACCGAATCCCGTGAGATCCTCCACCTCACCCGTACCTCAAAAACCGCCACGTGCAGCTCGATCTTCTTTTGCATCCGCGGTAACCGCCATGACGGCCACACCTTCGCTGCCGATGCCTATGACCGTGGCTGCCGTGTCTTCATAGCCGAGGACGGGCTTTCGCTTCCGCCCGATGCCACCGTCCTGCTCGTTCTCGATGTCCGCCGTACGATGGCGCGGATCGCCTCGCGCTTTTACGGTGATCCCGCCAAGGATCTCACCGTCGTCGGCATCACGGGAACCAAGGGGAAAACCACGACGGCAAAAATGATCGTAGGGCTTCTCGACGGCCTTGGCATCCCCTCGGCGTATATCGGCTCCTCGGGCGTTCTTTACAAGGGCTTCTCGGCTCCCACCGAGAATACCACGCCCGACAGCCTGGAGCTCTACTATTGGCTCGGTCGGATACGGAGTGCCGGTCACCGCGTGGTGGTGATGGAGATCTCCTCACAGGCCCTTGTGCAGGATCGAATCTTCGGCATCCCCTTTTCAGTGGGTGTCTTTACCAATCTTTCGCGTGACCATATAGGTGATGGCGAGCATCGGACCATGCACGAGTACCGCGCGGCGAAGCTCTCGTTTTTTCGCGACTATCAACCGGGTACCGTCATCCTTTTCGGGGAGGACCGCTTTTCCCATAGGATCGCCCGTTCAATGCCGAAGGGGACTTGCCTCTATTACGGTAAGCACAGAAAAAGCAGGCTCCTTGCAAGGAGCCTGACGGAGAAGAAGGAGAAGGGTGCGTTTTGGACCGATTTTACCCTTGTGTTTGGGGGAAAAGAGGCGAGGGCAAGGCTGGCCTTTGCCGGCAAGCATTATGTCGATAACCTCCTCGCCGCCCTTCTTGCCGCAAGGGAAGTTGCCGGCTGTCGGATCGAGGACCTTTTGCCCTATATCGGCGGCCTTTCCGCCGAAGGACGGTGCGAGGTCATTCCCACCGAACGATCGGCCACCTTCGTGATCGATTACGCGCACAACGGCGCCTCCTTGGCCGCCGCCCTTCGCGGTCTTCGCCCCTATACCGAGGGGCGCCTGTATTGTCTTTTCGGCGCCGTCGGCGAGCGTACCAGGTGCCGCCGCAGGGATATGGCACGCGCCGCCGACCGTTACGCTGATTTTTCGGTCATCACCGAGGACGATCCCGGGGCGGAGGATCCCGCGCACATCGCCGCGGAAATACTCACAGCCTACAAAAACCGGGGGAAGGCTACCGTCATCCTTGACCGCAGAGAAGCGATAGAGCACCTCGTTGCGGTCACCACACCGCGCGACGTCGTCCTCCTCGCAGGGAAGGGGGATGATGCCTTTCAGATAACCAAAAACGGCAGGATCCCCTTCTCGGAGGCCGAAATTTTGCAGCCCTTTCGATCCACTTAACGCACGTGAGAAACTTTTTCTTATTTTTTCGAAAAAGCACTTGACAAAAGGTAAGAAAGCAGTTATAATAACTCATGTCGCGAGAGTGGCGGAACTGGCAGACGCGCACGTTTGAGGGGCGTGTGGTTTATCCGTACGGGTTCAAGTCCCGTCTCTCGCACCAACAAAAAAGGCAGGTCATGGACCTGCCTTTTTTGCCGGATAGAGCCGGGACAGACCTCGGCACAGCCTCGGTCTTCGCGCTAAAAAGGCTCCCCCGGAGCCTTTTCCCGACGCGCGACATCTCTCGCACCAAGCAAAAAGGGATGCTTCGGCATCCCTTTTTGCTTGGTACGGGAATAAATGCGGGACTTGAAGGGGAGCGGTAGTGAATGACGGTCCGGGGGACCGTCAGAGCCGCGACTGACCGATCCGCGGAGAAAAGCCGAAATTTACTCGGCTTTTCGTGGCCGCGGTGAGACCAAGTCCCGTCTCTCGCACCAACAAAAAAGGCAGGTCATGGACCTGCCTTTTTGCTTATTTTTCATCTCCTACAAGCTCATTCACCCAGCAGTACATCATCACAAGCCCCGCGCTAAGCAACGCGCCGGCGACGATATCGGTGAGCCAATGCACGCCGGAAACGAGCCGTCCGACCACCATAAACGCAGTGAAAGCGGTAATTGCGGCGATGATACACCATCGGAGCGCCGGGTTCTTCACGCGCCCTTTCAGCTGAAGAATGGCCGTCGGCATCACGCAAAGCGCCAGCATTGTCGTTGATGACGGATATGACGCTTCAAGCACCCCCTCGATCAGAACCGGCCTGTAATTTATAACAACCATCTCAAAGAATACGTATGCCAACAGCACAACGACGTAAAAGCTGCCAAGAACCAGAATACTGCGATCCACCTTAAGAAGGCTTTTTCTCTTGATCCACTGGAGAAGCCCAAGGAGGGCAAAGCCAAGCACTACCGCAAATGGCACAAGCCCCAGCCAGTCCGTCACGGTATATAATGCCATATGGACGCCTGTCAGCCTATGGAATGAGGTGTTGAGGGACGCAAATCCCACTGATGAGCCTCGAGGGCCAACCGCCGCGACTCCGACAAAGGAAACGAGCACCGTCCAAATCACAAACGCCGCAAGCAATCCCAAGGAAATATACAAAAGTGTGTAATGAGCTTTCTTCATCCTTGATCTCTTCCTTATAAATCATTTAACGGAATATCCAACGAAATCCATTATAATCCATTATAGCCTCACAAGGGGCAAAAGTCAAGATTTGCCGAAGGAGCTGCCGTTTTTGCTTGTATTCTCTTGACTTTAGCGGCAATACGTGCTAAAATCTTAAAAAAACAGGAGGCCGATACCGTCGTGGAGCTAAATGCCGAGTCGTTGCTGATCCGAGAAATCGTGAGTGGGGACAGGGAAGCGTTTCGTCGTTTCTTTGCTGAAATGGGAGAAGAAAGCCGTGCTTTTTTTAATGCCACAGGCCGCAATTCGCGCCTTCTCGAGGAGTTTCTTGACGGCAAAAAGCCCAACCACAAGTTTTGGGCCGCCGTCATTGAAGGACAGGATGGGACCGAGATCGCCGGCTATGTGTTCCTCCGCGATACCAATACGGGGGTTCCCGGCTTTGGAATC
>JAZQVJ010000272.1:0-3444 GCA_045631785.1 Eubacteriales bacterium | reverse complement strand
TCGTCATTGATGCTGATGCAGGCGGCGGCGGGAAACCCGCCGTACCCGAGGAAAGTCGGTCGCGCATTGCATTTTTCAATGTATGCACGAATGATACTATCGAGCGCCTTGGTGGAAATACCCGGGCGGATCGCCTCCTCGGCTACGAGGAGTGCCTCGCCTGTAATTCGGCAAGCTTGCCTCATCAGCTTGAGCTGTTCTGTATTTTTGATCGGAATCATGCGTCCTTGACTCCCAAAGCACCGAGCGTGCGAGCCGTTGTCACGCGGACGTCATCTGCCCCCTTCACGCTTACGAGAAGCCCGAGAGAAGCATAGAAATCCTTGAGAGGCTCGGTGGTTTCATGGTAGACATGCAGGCGATCGCGAACGACCTCCGCCTTGTCATCACGGCGGACGGAGAGAGCCGCACCGCACTTATCACAAACGCCCTCGGTCTTTGGCGGCAGTGACACCGTATGATAGGTGGCACCGCAATCACCGCAGACGCGGCGACCGCTCATGCGGTCGATGATTACCCCGTCGTCGACCTCAAGAGAGATCACACGGTCAGGGCGAATCCCCATCCGGTCAAGCGCCTCGGCCTGAGGCACCGTGCGGGGGAATCCGTCGAGGATAAAACCTTTCACGCAATCGGGGGCGGCAAGGCGCTCGCGGATGATCGCAATGACCACCTCGTCAGGCACCAGGGCACCGCTGTCGATGTACGTTTTTGCGGCGACCCCAACGGGAGTGCCGTCTTTGATTGCTTGCCGGATAATGGCACCCGTGGAGATCGTGGGGATGCCGAAATGCTCCGACACGATCTCCGCTTGGGTACCCTTCCCGGCCCCGGGGGCACCGAGAAAAATGATCTTCATAGATCTCTCCTTACGACAGGAAGCCCTTGTAGTTGCGCATCGTCAGCTGAGCCTCGAGCTCGCGCGCCGTTTCCAGCGCGATACCGACAACGATCAGGATCGAGGTGCCGCCAAAGGTGAAGCTTTGAGCCAAAGCTGCCGCCGTGTTGGCACTCGAGATCGCCGTGAGGATGGGCTCGATCACGAGGGGACGGACGATGATCGGCAGGATCGCAATGACCGACAGGAAGAGGGCGCCCATCAGGGTGATCTTGCTGAGGATCTTCTTGATATACTCTGCCGTAGGTCTGCCCTGGCGAATGCCGGGGATCATACCGCCGTTCTTCTTGAGGTTGTTGGCAACCTCCACAGGATTAAACGAAATCGTGATATAGAAGTAGGCAAAGGCAATGATCAGGGCAAAGAGAAGGATCGGATAGACCCAGCCGTTGGCGTCAAACACGCGATAGAAGCCGCCCCAGAAGCCCTTCGTCGTATCGTTCACGCCACACAGCACGAGGATCGTGGTGGGGAGAGAAACGATCGAGGAAGCGAAGATGACAGGCATAACGCCCGCCATATTCAGCTGCAGGGGGAGGTTCGTGCTCTGCCCGCCGTACATCTTACGGCCGACAACGCGCTTGGCGTACTGCACGGGGATCCGACGCTCACTCCCGGTGATAAAGACGATGAAGAAGGTCAGAGCGAGAAGACCGAGCACCACAAAGAGTGCAAGGCCGATCGCGCCGAAGCCCTTCCCAACCGACGTGCCGAACGCGGCACCGATAAGGCTGCCGAGCGTGATCAGCGTCGAGGGGAGCGAGTGGATGATGTTGAAGAAGAGGATCAGAGAGATACCGTTGCCAAGGCCGTTCTCGTTGATCTTCTCGGCCAGCCACATCACAAGCGATGCACCGGCGCAGAAGCAAACGACGATCACAGAGGCATACAGGAACCATGTCCAACTCTTACCTTCACCAAAGACGGCCTCGTCCACCAGCATGTTGTTCTTCGCGAGCAGGATGTAGTATCCGATCGCGGTCACAACGGCGAGGATCACCGTAACGATACGGGTCCACTTGTTGATGAACTGCTTGCCCTCCTCGCCCTGCTTGGCGCGCTCGCCAAGCTTCGGGAAGGCAACCGTCAGAAGCTGCAGCACGATAGATGCCGTAATATAAGGCGAAATACCGAGCGCAAACAGGGTGGCCTGCTCAAGGGCGCCGCCCGAGAGCGTGGAAAGATACGAGAAGATGGTGTTGCCGAAGTTCGCGTTGAAATTCGAGGCATCCACATAGGGAACCGGAATAACAGCGCCGATGCGGTACAGAAGCAGGATGAAGAGAACAACGAGGATCTTGCGACGGAGCTCGGGAACCCCCCATGCCTTTCTGATAGTCTGAAGCATTTAGATCACCTCAGTCTTTCCACCTACTGCCTCTATCTTCTCCTTTGCCGAATTTGAAAAGACAGCCGCTTTCACGGTAAGTTTTTTAGTGAGCTCGCCGTTACCAAGGATCTTAACGCCGTCATTGACGCGGCTGACGAGACCCGCCTCGCAGAGCGCGGCAGTGTCGATCACAGCACCGTCTTCAAATCTGTTGAGTGCTTCAATGTTGACAATGGCAAATGTCTTGCCAAACTTGTTGTGGAAGCCTCTTTTCGGGAGCTTCCGATACAGGGGGAGCTGGCCGCCCTCAAAGCCGGGACGGACGCCGCCGCCCGAACGGGCATTCTGGCCCTTGTGGCCCTTACCTGCAGTCTTACCGTTGCCGGAACCGGGACCTCTTCCCTTGCGGTAGGATTCCTGCGTGGAACCGGCCGCGGGCGAAAGTTCATGGAGCTTCATTTCTATTCCTCCTTATTTTTTCCGATCAAACGGTCTCGATCTTGACGAGGTGGTGCAGGACGGCGATCTTGCCTGCCAGCACTGCGTCATTATCGTGGACGATGCTGTCGCCGACTCTCTTAAGACCCAGCGAAGCAGCGGTAGCCTTCTGATTCGGCTTGGCCGAAATCAGGCTCTTAGCGAGAACAACCTTCACTTTTTCCATGACATTGTCCTCCTTAACCCTTGATCTCATCGGCGCTGAGGCCACGCAGAGCCGCCACTTCCTCCACCGTACGGAGCTGGGCAAGACCGGCAAAGGTCGCCTTGACAACGTTGATGGGGTTGGAGGAACGGAGGCACTTCGCACGGATATTCTTGATACCCGCGGCCTCAAGGACCTTACGGACAGAGCCGCCGGCGATGATACCGGTACCGGCCGGGGCGGGCTTCAGAAGCACGCGGCCCGAGCCGAACTCGCCGGTGATCTCGTGGGGGATGGTGGTATCGGCGAGCGACACCTTGATCATGTTTTTCTTTGCATCTTCAATTCCCTTGCGGATCGCCTCGGGAACTTCGGCAGCCTTCCCAAGACCGTAGCCAACGCGGCCCTTACCGTCACCGATGACCATCAGCGCGGCAAAGCGGGCGATGCGACCGCCCTTAACGGTTTTGGAAACACGGTTCAATGCGACGAGCTGTTCCTGGAACTCGGGCTCCATCGCTTCATTTCTTCTTGCCATGTTTTTCTCCTAATTCATTCTGAAATCTTCGGAGT
>JAZQVJ010000271.1:0-2323 GCA_045631785.1 Eubacteriales bacterium | reverse complement strand
GCCCTGGCTCCGCCGTGACAACTTCAATCCCGACGGTACGCCTCGCTCCAATCTCCCCACCTGCGGCGGCTTCCCTGCCTCCGACTATCCCCTCTGGCTTGATCTGCTTAAGCGCGTGATCCGCCGCTACCGCCCCGATGCCGACATCCTTTTCTGGACCTATAACTGGGGCTTCCGCTGCGAGGAGGAGCGCCTCCCTCTCATTGAAAATCTTCCCCTCGACGTTTCGCTCCAGGCCACCTTTGAGATGTTTGAGCCCATCCCGAACGACGCGGGCGTTGACGAGAGCGTGACCGACTATTCGATCGCGATCCCCGGCCCCGGTGTCTACTTCCGTTCGGAGGCCCGGGTGGCGGCCCGTCGCGGCCTGCGCCTTTACACCATGTCGAACACCGCCGGGCGCACGTGGGATCTCGGCATCACGCCCTATATCCCCGCCCCCGAGGTGTGGTGCGAGCGCTACGATGCTCTCATCGACTGCCACCACCAATACGGGCTTTCGGGCCTTATGGAATGTCACCATTACGGCACCGTCCACTCCTTCATCTCCGAGCTGACCAAGGAGATGGGCTGGACGCCGCGCCGCGATCCGAAGGAGCAGCTGGCCGCCATTGCCGCCCGTGACTTTGGTAAAGAAAACGTTGCAAAGGTTCTCGAGGCCTGGCACCGCACCTCGGAGGGCGCGCGCCGCTGCATGCCGACGGTGGAGGATCAGTACGGACCTCTGCGTGTCGGTCCCGCATACCCCTTCGCCACCAAGACCTTCTGGGAGCTGCCCTCGCGCATCTCGAGCGGCATCTGCGCCACGGGCTACGGGATGTATCCCGTCTGGCCGGGCGGCCCCTGCCTTGACGACTACCGCAAGGTGATGTTCGAGATCGGGGAGTTCACCAAGATGAAGGAGGACTACGATGCGGCCGCGGCCACCTTTGCCGAGATCGCCGAGGGCCTGACGGACGGCCGCCGTGCGATTGCCGGGCGCCACGCCGCGCATCTGTACCTCACGGCGCGCACCGCCGAAACGACGGTCAACGTCAAGCGCTTCTCGATGCTCCGCCACATGATCTCCGAGCTTGCGGGGGACATCCCGCGCACCCTCGTTGACAGTGAGGAGTGGCTCGGCATCGCAAGGGAGTTCTACGGTGTTGACGAAATGACGCCGGCCGTCATGTTCTCGCTCTGTGAGAGGATCGTCGAGGAGGAGTGCGACAACGCCCGCCGCACCATCCCCGCCGTTGATTACGACTCGCTCCTCGGGTACGAGGCGAGCATGGACTATGTGTGTGACCGCGAGCATCTTCTCTGGAAGATCGACCGCACGCACGATGCCCTTGAGGAGCTCCGCCTGGTGCTTTCGCGCATCCCCGAATAACAAAAAGGACAGAGAACAAGTGTTCTCTGTCCTTTTTTATTGCTTTACTTAAAGATCTTCTTAAAGAAGGAGGTCTTTTTTGCGTTATTCTGCTCGCCGCAGCTTTCGGCAAAGGCCGAGAGAAGCTCCTTTTGCTTCTCGGTCAGGCTCTTCGGCACCTCAACGACAGCGGTGAAGATGATATTGCCGCGCCGCTGGGAGCGTACCTCCTTGACGCCCTTACCGCGCACGGTGAAGGCCGTGCCGGTCTGCGTGCCCTCAGGGATCGTGAACTTGACCGTGCTGCCGTCGGGCGTTGGGATGTCGATCTCGGCACCGAGGGCAGCCTCGGCAAAGGTGATCGGTACATCGCAAAAGAGGTCGCGGCCGTCTCTCTTGAAGAAGGCATGGGGTGCCACGCGCACCTCAATGTAGAGGTCGCCCGCCACGCCGCCGCGGCGGCCGGCATCGCCCTCCCCGGAGATACGCATGCGCTCGCCGGTGTCAATGCCCTCGGGGATCGTGACGGTCTTCTTCCTCGTGACCTTCACGTAGGCACGGCCGTTACACTCGCGGCAGGGCGACTTGATGGTCTTGCCGCGGCCGCCGCACGACGTACAGGTGCGCGCCGAACGGATCGTGCCAAAGGGCGTCTGCTGGTTGACGGCCACCTGCCCCGCACCCTTACAGGTCGCGCAGGTCGTGACCTCGGTGCCGGGCTCGGCGCCCGAGCCGTGGCACACAGAGCAGGTTTCAATGTGGTTATAGGTAATGTCACGTTTACATCCGAACACCGCTTCCTCGAACGAGAGGTTGACGCGGACGAGGATGTCGTCGCCGTCCTCGGGGCCCTGGCGGCTATTGCCGCCGCCGCCGAAGAAGGAGGAGAAGATGTCGCCAAAGCCACCGAAGCCGCCAAAATCGCCGAAGCCGCCAAAGCCGGCGCCGCCTCCCCCTGCGGAGGGGTCGAAG
>JAZQVJ010000270.1:0-4282 GCA_045631785.1 Eubacteriales bacterium | reverse complement strand
CACGCGATGCGCGCCTACCGCCAGATGCCGATCCCGCGCTGGAAGTCGCTCCTCGGTATCACCCCCTACGACCGCCGCCAGGTCTTTACCGAGGGCCTGCCCACACCGTCGGCGGTTGAGATCCTTACCGGCCAGCATATCGGCGCCCCCTCGCTCCCCACCGTCAAGGTCGGGCAGAGCGTTACGCGTGGCGAGAGGATTGCCGATGCCGCCGAGGGACTCTCGGTGCCGCAGTTCGCCTCGATCGACGGTACCGTCACCTATGTTGATGCGAAAAAGATCATTATAGAAAAGAGATAAGCTATGATTCGGGCTGTTGGAGTCATTGAACTGAAAAGCATTGCTAAGGGCGTGGAAGCGGCCGATGCCGCGCTCAAGAGCGCGGGCATCACGCTGGTGTCGGCGCACCCTGCCTGCCCCGGCAAATTTGAGATCGTCCTGACCGGTGCGATCGCTGATGTCACCGCCGCCGTCGATCATGTCGGCGAGCGCTTTGGCACCGTTATCGTGGATTCCTCGGTGATGGGGCGTATCGACGAGCGCGTGATCTCGGCCCTTTTCGGCACGCAGTCCGCGAAAAAGGAAGGGAGCCTCGGCATCATCGAGACCTACTCGGCCGCCTCGGCCATCAAGGCCGCCGACCTCGCCGTCAAAACGGCGCGCGTCGAGATCTACGACCTGCGTGTGTCGCGCGGTATGGGCGGCAAGGGCATCGTGATGGTGACGGGTGACGTCGGTGACGTGACCGCCGCCGTGGATGCCGGCGCCCGCTACGCCGAGGAGCATGGGCTCTTTGCCAATAAGTCGCTGATCCCCGCCCCCCACGCCGAGCTTTGGGAGCAGCTGTAAGGAGGACCTATGAGCGATATCCCAATGACCGATAAAATGCGTATCATCCAGGAGCTGGTTCCGGGTAAGCAGATCACCCTCGCGCACATCATTGCCAACCCCGATCCGATCCTTTATGAAAAGCTCGGGCTCGATCCGAAGCAGAACCGCTTTCGCTCGGCGATCGGTGTCCTCACCGTTTCCCCCTGCGAGAGCGCCGTCATCGCAGCCGACCTTGCCATGAAGGCCTCGGGCGGTATGGTCGAGTTCGTTGACCGCTTCACGGGGACTTTGATCGTCACGGGGACCGTGTCGGAGGTCGAGAGCGCGATCGGTGCCGTCTGCACCTACTTTGCGGGGACGCTCGGTTACGCCGTCTGCCCTCTGACGAGAACATGAGGAAGCTGATCCTGATCGGCCGTGTGGCCGCAGGGAAGACCACGCTCCGTCAGGCCTTGATGGGAGAAAAGCCCCACTATTATAAGACGCAGTACATTCAGTACACCGACGTTATCATTGATACCCCCGGCGAATATACCGAGCTCCGCAACCTCTCCGGCCCCCTCGCCCTCTATGCGTACGAGGCTGATGTTGTCGGGCTTGTGCTTTCTGCCGACGAGCCCTATTCGATCTTTAATCCAAACCTTGCCTCGATCGTCAACCGTGAGGTCATCGGCCTCATCACGGGCATTGATAAGCCACGCGCCAATGTCGAGCGCGCCACCCGCTGGCTGAAGCTTGCCGGTTGCCGCCGTGTCTTCCCCGTCAGCTCCTATACGCGTGAGGGGATCGACGAGCTGCTGGCCTATCTTGCGGGCGATGAGGACGGGGAGCAATCCACTCATATGTAAAGGAGAGCCTGTATGGGAAAAACCAAAGTGATCGCCTTCGCCAACAATAAGGGCGGAAGCGGAAAATCCACCACCTGCTCGAACGTTGGCTACGGCATGACGCTTGAGGGGAAGCGCGTGCTGCTCATCGACGGGGATATGCAGATGAACCTGACTCTCTCCTTCTTCCCTGAGGATCGCGCCCTTGAGATAGCCAAGAGCAAGAAGAATCTCTACCACGCCCTGCGCGAAGAAGCCGACCTTGGCGATTACATTATGCCGACGGCCTATACGGGGCTTGATATCGTTCCCTCCTCGACGCTCATGAGCTCGATCGAATATGATCTTTTCACCAAATGGGAGCGCGAGCAGATCCTTTCCCGCTGCCTTGAGAAGGTGATCGCCTCCGAGAGCTATGACTATATCCTCATCGACTCGCCCCCGACGCTCGGCGGCTGGGTGATGAACATTATGTGTGCCTCCGACCTTCTTCTCATTCCTCTTGAGGCCTCGCCTTGGGGGCTTTTCGGCCTTGCCAATATGTTCAACTTCTATTCGCAGGCGAAAAAGATCGCGAAGCATATTGATCTTCTCGGCGTTGTGATTACAAAGGCCGATGAGAGGAAAAACTATTTCAAGGAAACCACCAAAACGCTTTCCGAGCTTGGCAATGTCTATGTCTTCGAGAACTATATCCGCGTTGACAGCGCCGTGGAATGGGCGCAGGACAACAGCATGCCCGTCATCGCCTATAAGAAGCATAGCCGCAGCGCCAAGGAGTATTTAGAGCTTACAAAGGAGATTATGGAACATGCCGATCGGTAAGAACAGCATCAGCCGCGTTGCCGAGGGGATCGAAAGCCCCAACGCCGCACCTATGAACGTAACCGAAACCCCCGCCGAGGTTACTGTTGAGATCGAGAAAAAGGTCGTGGAGTCGACCGCCGCCGCCCCCACGGCAGAAAAGGGCGAAGTCACCCCCGCCACCCAAATTGAAAAGAAGATCGTAGAGTCGACGGCCAAGAAGCCCGCCGCCAAAAAGCCCGCCGCCAAGAAGACCGCACCGAAGACCGCGAAGAAGACGGTGAAGGCCCCTGCCGCCGAGCAGACCGCCGCCCCCGAGCTTATCGGCCAGGCCGCTGCGGCTCCCGCCCCCAAGAAGCGCGGCAGAAAGCCCGGCTCGAAGAATAAGCCGAAGACCGCCGCCCCCGTAGCACGCAAGCCGCGCACGCGCCGTATCGCAAGACCGGCGTCCCCGGCCATTGCCATCGGTGAGGAGCTCCCTGTCTACCTGCTTTGATCCGTACTCCCTTGGAGGACAGCTATGTTTGAAAACCAAAAGATCGAATGTACCCTGCCCGCGCAAAAGAGCATTGCCCTTATCGCGCACGACAACAAAAAGGCAGAGCTTATCGAATGGTGCCTTGAGAACCGTCAGATCCTTGAGCATCATTTCCTCTGTGGCACCGGCACGACCGCGCGTATGGTCGCGGATAAGACGGGGCTTCCCGTCCGTGGCTACAATTCGGGGCCTCTCGGCGGTGACCAGCAGATCGGCGCCCGGATCGTTGACGAGAAGATCGACGTCGTTATCTTCTTTTCGGATCCCCTGACGGCACAGCCCCACGATCCCGACGTCAAGGCGCTCCTGCGCATCGCGCAGGTCTACGACATCCCGATCGCCAACAACCGTGCCACCGCCGATTTTATTATCAAAAGCCCCCTGATGGAGAAGCCCTACACGCGCTATCTCCTCAACTTCCGCAAAAATATCAGTGACCGCGCCGAACAGCTAAAATAAAAAAGTGCCTCGCAAGAGGCACTTTTTTGTTTTACCCGTTGCAGCAGCAGAGCAGGATCAAAAGGGCGATGATGATGATCCAGGTGCAGTTATCGTCAAAGAGGTGGCAAAGGCAGTTATTCATCAGAAAGTCCTCCGTAAGAATTGTGGGGCGTTCTTGGGTTATCCCCTACGCTATCATACTATGCGAGGCACTCAAAATGGTTCAAGGCTTTTTGCATAACCCAAAGGAGAGATGCATAGAGTGTAGTAAACTGATAGAAGCGAGGGAACGCACATGTTCATTTATTCCGTGAAAGCGGGCACACTCAAGTTTTTCGGCGCCGTGCTCTTGTCGATCGCTCTTTTCCTCACCATCCTTGTCCTTGCCGAGCCGGGCGGTGTGACTGCCGGTGCCGAGGAATATACCGAGGCCGTCACCTACTCCGGCGTTAAGACCGATGCCGATCGCGTGGCCTTCCTTTCCTCCTTCGGCTGGCAAACGACGAGCGAGGCACCCGTCGGCGAGGTGAGCTTCACCATGCCCGAGGAATTCGACCGCGTGCTTGCCGGCTACAACGAGATCCAGAAGGCACAGGGGCTTGATCTTGGGCGCTACAAGAACAAGAAGGTCACGCGCTACACCTACGAGATCGCGAACTACGAGGGATACGAGGGCAAGGTCTACGCCAATCTCATTATGTATAAAAATAAGATCGTCGCGGCCGATATCACCTCAGCCGATCCTTACGGCTTTGTCCATGGCCTGACAAAATAAAAAAGCACCTCCCCGAGGAGGTGCTTTCTTTGTTTGGATCACCGGCCGTTGAGCGAGTCGCTCTTG
>JAZQVJ010000269.1:0-1869 GCA_045631785.1 Eubacteriales bacterium | reverse complement strand
GTTGTTGGGCCGTTTTTGAAGGGACCTCTCCGCACCCCGGGATGAAGCTTCCGTCAGTAAAAGAAAAACGCCAAGCGCATGCTTGGCGTTTTTATAAATACGCTGTAAATTCCCACTAATTCTTTACTTCTTGACGATCCTTGCAGCAACGATCTGCGGCGGATAGCTCATCATCACCTGACCGCCGTAATAAACAACAATAACATCATCCTCGGCAAGATCCGAGCGTGAAAGCGCTTCGCCGCCCTCGGTCGCATAGACGGTGTCCTCCGAGGTGATCACCCAGAAGGGACCAACCATTTCGTTTTCGCTCTCGATAACCTCGACCTCGATGCGTTCACCGATCGCTGTGATCCTCGCGGTCATAGAAAAATCGCCATTCGGCATTTCGTCACCTCCGCAACCGCACATAAGGAGGGGCAGAGTTAAAAGAACTGCTATGATACTCATTATTTTTTTCACTCTCCGTACCCCCTTAGTGTTTTTGGTTTCTTAACAATTTATTCTACCATATTTCACAATCGCTGTCAAGACTCGGTAAAAACAGTGAAAAAACCGCCCAAAATGGGCGGTTTTGTTTACATCTGTCAGCCTTTTGTCGATGCGTGTCAAATTCTTGCGACACCGGTTCTTACGGCGGCCTCGCGGACGGCGGCGGCGACGGTCTTGCCTACACGGGGATCGAACGCCTCCGGTATAATGTACTCGGGGGAAAGCTCTTCTTCCGAAACGAGAGAGGCGATCGCGTACGAGGCGGCACGCTTCATCTCGTCGTTGATGGTACTCGCGCGGGCATCCAGCGCACCGCGGAAGATGCCGGGGAAGGCGAGGACATTGTTGATCTGGTTATTGAAATCGCTGCGCCCGGTGCCGACGACGGCGGCGCCCGCCTCAAGGGCCAGGTCGGGGGCGATCTCGGGAGTCGGGTTTGCCATCGGGAAGACGATGGCGCCCTCGTTCATTGAGGCGACCATCTCACGCGACACGATCCCGGGGGCGGAAACACCGATAAAGACGTCGGCCCCCTTCATGGCATCGGCGAGAGTACCGTCGAGCTTCTCCGCATTGGTGATGGCGGCAAGCTCGGCCTGCGGCTCGGTCATGCCCCCCTTGCCGGCGACAAGGGTGCCGATCCTATCGCAAAGGATCATCTGGCGAACGCCCATCCCAAGAAGGAACCTGGCAATGGCGATACCCGCACTGCCCGCGCCGTTGATGACGACACGCACCGTACCGATATCCTTGCCGACCACCTTGAGGGCGTTGATGAGTGCCGCACCGAGAACGATGGCGGTGCCGTGCTGATCGTCGTGAAAGACGGGGATATCACAGATCTCCTGCAGCCGTCTTTCAACCTCGAAGCAGCGGGGCGCCGAGATATCCTCGAGGTTGACGCCGCCAAAGCTGCCCGACAGCAGGTAGACGGTGCGGACCAGCTCGTCCACATCCTTCGATTTGATGCAAAGCGGGATCGCGTCCACGTCACCGAAGGCCTTGAAAAGAAGGGCCTTGCCCTCCATGACCGGCATCCCGGCCACGGGGCCGATATCGCCAAGGCCGAGGACGGCGGTGCCGTCGGTGATGACGGCAACGGTATTCCAACGGCGAGTCAGGTCGTAGGACTTGCTTTCATCGCTTTGGATCTCGAGGCAGGGGGCGGCAACACCGGGGGTATAAGCCAGCGAGAGATCCTCGCGGTCCTTGACCTCGACTCTCGGCGCTACCTCGATCTTACCGCGCCATTCGTAATGCTTCTTGAGAGATTCCTCTCTGTAATTTCTTGCCATGATTACCTCGCTTCTCCCAGGGGAACCGTTGTCCTCCCCCTTGACGCCGTCGGTTCGGCGGTTTTTCTATTCTCCATTTATA
>JAZQVJ010000268.1:0-10431 GCA_045631785.1 Eubacteriales bacterium | reverse complement strand
AGGGGGGTGAGGGCGGGAACGTAGCTCTGGATCGAGCAGTTGGGCTTGACGGCGATAAAGCCGCGCGAGGTACCGGGGCCCGCCTTCTGCGCTTCGATCACGGCGAGGTGATCGGCGTTGACCTCGGGAATGATCATCGGGACATCCGGCGTCCAACGGTTGGCCGAGTTGTTCGACACGACCGGCAGCTCGGCACGGGCGAGGCGCTCCTCAAGAGCCACGACCTCGGCCTTCGGCATATTGACGGCGCAGAAAACGAAATCCACAGCGTCGGCGATCGCGGCGATGTTCGCGGAATCGAGAACGACCATCTTCTTGACGCACTCGGGCATCGCGGCCTCGAGCTTCCAGCGGTCACCGACCGCCTCCTCGTAGGTCTTGCCCGCGCTGCGGCCGCTGGCGATCAGGGCGGCGATCTCAAAATACGGGTGGTCGGCAAGGAGCGTGATAAAGCGCTGGCCCACCATACCCGTGGCGCCAACGATACCTACCTTGAGTTTCATAAGTGTTCCTCCGTATATATAAATATAATATAATGGGTGTATTATATCACACCTTACGCCACTTGTCAATGCCGGGAAAGAAAAAACGCGCCAAGGCGCGTTTTTTCGTTTTTACTTGCGGATGATCTTTACATTCGAGGGCAGGATGCCGGTGGCCTCGTAGACGATCTCGCTGATAACGGCGACCTGCGAGGGGACCAGCTCCTCGGCCGAGGAAACGATGACGTTCATCTTATCGCCGTTCGTGACGGCAACGCAATTCTCGAAGCCCTTGGCCTTGATGAGGCTCTCGACGTTTGCCTCGTTCTGGATCTCGAGGGCGATGCGGCTGATCTCGGCCATGGCCTGCTGCTTGGTCGCCTCGACGGCGTCCTCGCTCTCAACGACACCCTGAAGCACCTCGAGCGCCTCGTCACGCGCCTCCTGGCGTGCTAACTGCGTGGCCGAGAAGTAGGTGGAGGTGTTGACGGTATCGCCGTCACCCGTTTGGTCCTGATTATCCACCATGTTGTTGTCGCCGTAGCCCGGCTCCCCGTTGCTCCCATAGAACCAGCGATAATTGAGATAGACCGCCGTGCCGATGAGAAGCACCGCGCAAAGGACGATGAGGCTGCGCTTGCCTGCGTTTGAGAAAAGCTTGGATTTGAAAGAGATTTTTGCCATGACTGTTCCTCCACCTAAAATTCTTGTTCTGTGTTACCATCTATATGAGCGAGCCGGCGGCAATATGCCGGCGCCCGTCATTTTTTTGGCGAGACCTTCACCTTATGCGTGCCGATGCCGAGGGAGGAAGCAAGGAGCGAGGTGATCTCCTCGCGGACGGCCGGATCGCCGCCCCCCGTGCAGACAACGGCCACCCCGAGGACGCGCGGCGGCCGGCTCTCGACGAGGATCCCCTCACCGCCCGCCGTCAGCGTGCCGCCCGTGGCTCCCTCGGCATAGACACGGCTCTCACCCGCCTCAAGCGTCAGAAGCACGCGGACGTCCCCAACGCCGCGCACCTCCGAAAGCAGGGCCTCGACCTCGGCGGTAAGGCGCGCGCGGTAGTCCTCGGTGTCGGCGGCGGCATCGGTCTCCCGGCTCCCGCCGCTGAGCCCGCCGACGAGGAGGAGAGCAAGACCGAGCAAAAGAAGCAGAAGGAGCGACCACTTGCCCTTCATATTCTTAAAATAACGGAGGAGCGTCTTGTCAGCGTTCAGGATAGATCACCTCACATTCGGCACCCGTGTCGCTCTCAAGAGCGCGCACGATGCCGGGGATATCGGCGGCCGCGGCACGCCCCGTGACCGAGAGCGTTATGCGCCGCAAAATGACGGTGCCGGAGATGAGATCGCCCTCGACCGTCACGGCGATCTCGCTGTCCGCGAGGTCATATTCCTCGATGAGATAGCGGCGGATGCCCTCGGCGGTGGCGGCGAGCGTTTCGCCCTCCAGCCAATCGGTCGAGGCCTCGCCCTCGCTCTCAAGCTCCGAAAGGATATCCGAAAAGCCCTCCATCCGCCCAAGGAGTGTCGGCAGGGGCAGAAGCACGGCGCCCAGCACCGTGAGCGAGAGCGCAAAGGAAACGGTCTTGCGGAGGCGCTCGTCGGTCGGCAGGATCCCGAGCACCGCCGTGACCGCCGAGACGATCAGAATGGCGGTAAGATAGTCCTTCATAGGTTCAGCTTCTTTTTACTTCAGCCGATGGCGGTCGCCGATCGGGCAAGGAGGGCGGAAAGAAAGAGAAAGAGCATTGAGGAAAAGGCGGTGGCCGCAAGACAGAGATCAAAGAGGGTGCGGAAGCCGCGAAACAGACGGACGGCGGTCGGCGCACCGACAAGCCCCGAAAGCGAGGCGAGCAGCGAGAGGGCAAAGCGCGCAAGGAGAAGCTCGACGAGGACCGGGAGGAGCGTGAGGAGAATGGCGCCGACGCACCCAATGCCTGCCGTTGCACGGATGAGAGTGACGGCAGCCGCTATGGTCGACATCTGGCCCGCAACCGTTCCGCCGACCATCGGGAGCATCTGCCCCACCGCAAAGCGCAGGGAGCGCACGGTGAGCGAATCGCGCGCCGTGCCAAGCGAATTCCCGAAGGCGACCGAGGCCGCGACAAGCACCGAAAAGAAGCCGAGGACGGTGGCGTAAAGGTTGCGGATCGTCGTGACCATACCCTCGGTCTTGACCTCCCCGACGGCACTCACGAGAAGAAAGCCGAGCTGAATACGCAAAAGCGGCAAAAGCACCGTGCCGCCGAGGTGCTGAAGGAGAAGCGAAAGAGCCGCCATCCCCCCACTCCCCGCGAGGGCGGCCGCCGTATTTCCGCCGGCAAGGTAGAGGCCGCCCATGACGGGGGCGGCCACCTCGGCGAGCGTGGCAAGATCGGTGAGGAAGGCGGCGGCGTGATCAAAGCACCCCGAAAAGCGGTCGTAGGCCGTGAGCATGAGGAGGATCCCGAGGGCGGCCGAGCCGACGCGCGCCGTTGCCGTCCCGAAGGAGGCCGAGATCTCGGCAAGGACGGCAAAAAGCAGCACCGTCCCGGCCAAGGTAGCCATCGAGGAGAGCAGTGTCGGGAGTGCCCCCTCCACCGAGGCAAGCACGCTCTCAAGGAGGCGGCGCACGCCGATCGCCTCACCAAGGGCGGCGGCATCGGTCGGATCCTCGGGGAGAGCCTCGCGCGCGAGGGAGGGCATCCCCTCAAAGAGCGAGGAGAGCAGCTCCTCGGGCGATTTGGCCGAGGCCGACAGGGGGAGAAGGAGAAGGGAAAGGAGAAGAAGCAGGAGAAGGACGGGGAGGCGCTTCATGAAAGGAGAGAGGAGGCAAGCCCGAGAAGGCGGGTGAGCGACGGGAGCGACACGACAAGGATCTCGGCGCGGCCGCACCACTCGACCTTCGTGGCAAGGCTCGCTTCCCCAAGGTCGCGGCAGACACCCGCCGTGATCTCGGTGATCGCCGAAAGCCCCACCACCCGCACGCCGAGCGAGATCGCCTCGCCAACGGCCTCTCCTCCGCCAAGCGCCGTAAGCGACGAGAGGACCTCCCGGTAGCGCAGAAAAACGAAGGAAAGGAGGGTGAGCCCCCCCGCCAGCGTGACGAGGGGGGCAAGCCTCCCTCCTGTTTCGCGGAGCGAGAGCACCATGACGGCAGCCAAAACGGCAAGGCCGCAGACACGCAGGAGCGTCAAAAGCCGAACACGCTCCTGATGGTATCGTAAAGCTTGCCGATCTCCCCCATCAGCAATAAAAGGACGAGCACGATGCCCGAAAGCGAGACGAGCATTGACTGCTCGTCTCGCCCTGCCTTTGATAGGATCTGGCAGGAGACGGTAACGATCATCCCGACGCCTACCACCTTAAGGATAAGACCTACGTCCATTCTTTTCTCCCTTCTCTCTTTTTTGGCTCTAAACCAGAACCAGGATCACGGCAAGGCTCGCCCCGACGACAAGCGTGCGTCCGAGCTTTGCAGTATTCGGTTGGTCGCTGCGGCGCGCCTCCAGCGCGCGCTCGATCGCGGCGATGGCCACCTCGCACCTGGCCGCCTCCTCGTCGGCAAAGCCACTCCCGAGAGAGGCGGCAAATTCAAGGAGGGGCAATAGCTCCTCGTCGTCAAGATACAGCCCGTCACGCGCCTCGCGGAGGGCGGTCCTCATGCTCCCCTCGCGGAGGGCGGGCAAAAAGCCCGCCGCCTCGAGCGCCTCGTTCCGAAAGCCCGCAAAGATCTCGGGCGTTGGCGTACCAAAGCCGACGATCTTCTCACGCGTTGTGCGTAAGAGCTGTAAAAAGCCCTCCAGCTGGCGGATGCGCAGGAGAAGAAGACGGGTAAGATGCCGCGAAAGGCCAAAGGCGACGGCGGCAAGGATGCAAGAGCCTATCAGCTTCAAAAGCACGGTCGTTTCCTCCAAAGCTCATACATTATTCGTCGGTAAAACGGTTTTTCGCCCCGAGGCGGTAGGGGTGAGAGAGAACGCGCCCCCCTTCACGCGTAAGCCCCACGGCCAGCGGGAAGATGCCAGCACGCGCAAGAGGGCGTACGGCCGGTCGAGCAAGCGCCTCGCGAAGGCACGCGGCGTGAGTCGTGGCAAGAAGCGGCACCCCGCACCCCGCCACCGCAAGCACGGCCTCAGCCTCACGGCGCGAGCCGATCTCGTCAACGGCCACCACCTCGGGCGAGAGGGTACGGACGGCAAGCTCAATGGCGGCGGCCTTCGGATAGCCGACAAGCACGTCGATAAGGGCGCTTTGCGGATAGCCGCCCGACAGCTCGCCGCGGCTGTCCACCACCGCGACACGGCGCGCACCCTCGCCCGTCGAGAGCAGGCGACACAGATCGCGCAGGAGCGTGGTCTTGCCGACGCCGGGGGGCGAGAAAATGAGCATACCGCCGCCCCCCGCCTCAAGAAACAGGCGGTAGGCCTCCTCTCCCGCACCGCGCACGGCGCGCGGCAGACGGAGGACCAGCGAGGTGACATCAACGACACCCTTTACCCTCCCTCCCTCAAGGACGGCGCGGCCCGAAACGCCGCAGCGGATACCGCCGCCAAGATCGACGTAGCCCTCGGCAAGGCTCTCGCGAAAGGCGTAAAGCGAGCCGCGGCAAAAGGCGACGAGAAGCCCCGAAAGCTCCTCGGCCGTAAGGAGGACAGGGAGAGGGTAGTTGCGCCCGCCCGCGGTCAGCGATGCGTAACGGTCGGCACGCAGGCGCACCTCGGACAGAGTGTCGGACAGCGACGGGCGCAGACGGAGGGCCTCCCGGATCGCACCCGTCAGGTGGGGCGGCAAGAGCGCCGAAAGGCGCGCCGTAGCCTCCTCTCTCATGCCGCCGAGGAGGACGACCGTTCTCGAAGCGTAAGCATCCTGTTCCCGTTCTCCGAAAAAAGGGTATTTTTGCCCCAATTAGTAAAATTTTGGAATTTTCTATTGACTTTCGACGGCCTTCGTGTTAGAATGACAATGGCCGAAGGAACGGCCTATTACATGAAGCTTCGGCACTGCCGAACAAGGAGATCAGTATGAAAAGCACGGGTATGGTTCGCAAGATCGATGAGCTTGGCCGCGTGGTCATCCCCATGGAGATGCGCCGCAGCATGAACATTGACGATGGAGATGCCTTTGAAATTTTTGTGGATGGCGATCGCATCGTCCTTTCAAAGTATCTTCCCCTTTGCATCTTCTGCGGTAGCAGCGACGGCCTCGCCGAGCATCACGGCAAGAAGATCTGCAAGCATTGCCGCGAGGAGATCGGCAGCCGCTGATCCCTCCCGTTACTTTCACCTTATGCACGGGCACGGCCAAAAAGAACGGCGGTGCCCGTTTTTCGAAAGGAGCTTTTATGGAAGAAAGCATGAAGGCGGCCGAGGCCGCCCTCGGCGAGCAGGTCAACGAAACGGCCCCCGCCGAGGAGCCAAAGCCGAGAAAAAGCCGTGCCTTCCCCTGTGAGGGCTGTGGCAACCGCATGGTCTATTCCCCCGAGGACGGCACGCTTCTCTGCTCCTACTGCAAGGCCAAAAAAGCGATCGAGGCGCCCCTCGTTGAGGCGCCCGAGTACCTTTACGACCCCGAGGCAGAGTGCGCCTCGGCACCCCCGTGGGACGGGGAGGGAGATGCCACCCTCGTCTGCCCCTCCTGCGGCGCTGAAACCGTATCGGATGCCGACGATATGACCGTGACCTGCGCCTTTTGCGGGCATCATTACGTGACCGAGCCGCATCCCTCCCTCCCCATCCTGCGCCCCGAAACGATGATCCCCCACAAGCTCTCAAGGGCGGCGGCCAACGAAAAGTTCTCGGCGTGGGTGAAGCGGCGCTACTTCGCTCCGCGCGCCTTCCGCCGTATGCGGCATACCCCCGATATGCAGGGGGTGTACCTCCCCTTTTTCACCTTTGACTCCGACCTCCTTACCTCTTATTCCGGGCAGGGCGGACGGCGCCGCACCGTCACCTACACCGTCACGGTGAACGGTAAGCGGCAAACGCGGACAAAGACCGTGATCGACTGGTATCCCGTATCGGGGAGCCGACGCGAGTTCTTTGACGACACCCCCTTCTGCGCCTCGAGGAGCGTGGATGAAAAAACCCTCAAAAAGCTCGGCCCCTTCAGCATGAAGATGCTGAACGTCTACGATCCTGCGTACCTTGCCGGCTTCTTTGCCGAGCGGTACACCGTGGGGCTTTCGGACGGGTTTGCGACCACGCGCCCCGCGATCGAGGCGAGGATGCAGCGCTCGATCGAATCGGCGCTCGGCTACGACACCTACCGCTTTATGAAGTACGACCACAGCCACGAGCGTGTGACCTTCAAGCATATCCTGCTCCCCGTGTGGCTCTCCTCCTATCGGTTTGCCGGGAAGGTCTACCGCTTTATGGTGAACGGCGAGACCGGGCGCGTGGCGGGCAAGGCGCCCCTCTCGATCCTCAAGGTGCTGGCCGCCGTCCTCGTCGGCGTGGGGCTTGCCGCCCTTCTCCTCTTTCTCTTTGTCACCTTCGGTGAAGGCTCTGCTCTGCTCGCCCTCCCGACAGCCGAGGCACTCCCCGAGATCCTCCCCGAGGCGCTTGAGGCTATGCCCGAGGCAGCGGGGAATCTTTCGCCCCTTTGATGCGATCCCCACCGCAAACGCGGTGGGGATCTATAATTTTCAAAAGATTTACAACTTATTTGCGAATTCTTCCGAAACGCGAGGAATCTTTATAGTACAATAGGAACGTAAAACTATTGTAAATGAGGGTATTGTATGCTTCGCCTGACCGAAATTACCAAGAATTACGTCACAGCGACCGAAACGGTGGCCGCCCTGCGTGGCGTGTCGCTCGCCTTCCGCAAGAATGAGTTCGTATCGATCCTCGGCCCCTCGGGCTGCGGTAAGACCACTCTTTTGAACCTCATCGGCGGCCTTGACCGCTACACGGGGGGCGATCTTTTCATTGGCGGCCGTTCAACGGCCGAGTTCACCGACAGGGATTGGGACGTCTACCGCAATCATCGCGTCGGCTTTATCTTCCAGAGCTATAACCTGATCCCCCACCAGACCATCCTCGGGAACGTCGAGCTTGCTCTGACGATCGCGGGAGTTTCGCGCGAGGAGCGCATCGAGCGTGCTAAGCGGACGCTTGACCGCGTGGGGCTTGCCGGGATGTACAACAAGCGCCCGAACCAGCTCTCGGGCGGTCAGTGCCAGCGCGTGGCCATTGCGCGCGCCCTTGTCAACGACCCCGAGATCCTTCTCGCCGACGAGCCGACGGGCGCGCTCGACACCGTGACGAGTGGGCAGATCATGGACCTCATCCGCGAGATCGCGGGCGAGCGCCTCGTTATTATGGTCACGCACAACCCGGAGCTTGCCGAGCAGTATTCGACGCGTATCGTGCGCCTGCTTGACGGCCGTGTGATCGAGGATACCAACCCCTTCTCCCCCGAGGAGGAGATCGAGGAGTGCCGCATGACGGCCGCCATCGAGACGGCGCGCGACGCTGCCGAGGAGGCCGCCCTACGCGATGCGGGGGCTGACGAACGCGCCATCCGCCGTGCGACGAAGAAACGGCGCGAGCGTGCGAAGATGTCCTTCCTCACTGCCTTTCGCCTTTCGGCGCGCAATCTGCTCTCAAAGCGCCGCCGTACCGCGCTTGTCGGTGTGGCCGGCTCGATCGGCATTATCGGCATTGCGATGGTGCTGGCCATCTCGGCGGGCATCCGCGGCTACGTGGCCTCGATGCAGGACGACATGCTCTCGGGCAACCCCATCCAGATCACCAAGGTGACCTATGACCTTTCCGCCCTCACGGGGATGATGTCGGTCGAGGAAAAGGCCGAGCTTCTTTCCGGGCACGTGCGCGTTAATTCGCTGATCGAATACTTAGCAAAGACCGCCGAGTCGATGGAGAGCCTCCAGGTCCATAACGAACTGACGAGGGACTACACCGATTACGTTCTCTCGATGCCCGAGGAGTACCGCGCCGCGATCAAGGTCAACTGGGGCATGGACCTTTCGCACTCGATCTTCACCTCCCGCACGCTCCTTGACGGAACGGTCGAGCATCCCTCGGTCACGTCGCTGACGGCGGCCTATACCTCGATGATCGAGAAGACCGAATTCAAGCAGTTTGCCTCCTATGCGACCACCCTTGGGCAGCTGATGGCCGAGGCGCCCGACAACGCCGACTATATTTTGTCGCAGTACGATGTTCTCGAAGGCAAGCTCGCCACCGAGAAAAACGAGGTGATGCTGGTCGTTTCGCCCGATACCGAGCTGACCGACATCACACTGGCAAAGCTCGGCTATTACACCGAGGAGCAGTTCTTAAATCTTCTCTACGATGCGACGGGCGACGAGCGCTACGACGAGAGCAAGCGTAAACCCGACTTTGCATACTCGGAGCTTGTCGGCAAGGAGCTTACCTTCTATCCGAACAACGCTATTTACCAAAAGACGACCGATCCGATGCTTGCGGCCTCGCCGATGGCCGGGCTTATCTACGAATATGCCAACGATACCGCCAAGATCGCCGAGGAGGATAAGAGCACGGGGCTTGCCCTGCGCGTTGTCGGCATCCTGCGGCCGAAGGAGGAGATCTCCTTCGGGTGTCTGACCTCGGGGCTCTATTACACGAAGGCCTTGGCCGACTACGCGAGAAGCGTCAACTACGATTCGGACATTGCCAAGGCTCTCCGCGAGAGTGGTGCGGAGGCCCTGACGGGCGGCGAGGCCGTCTGGACGCCCCCTATCCCCGGTGCGCCGGCGACCACCCTGCGCCTCGGCGTTTCCTTTGATTACTCCTATCTTGATCCCACCACCAAAACGCGCACCGAGGGCGTTGGGTACGTGGGTGGCTCCTTCTACGAAACGCTTGATCTCTCCTCTATGATGGGCGGCGCCACGGGCGGCACAACGGAAGGTGCGACGGGAGGTGACACGGGCAGTGCCAATAACGGCCTTGCCTTCTCGAACCCATACAGCCTTGTGTCGCTGACGCTTGCCGACCTCGGCGGTGCCGATACGCCCGAGGCCCTTACCATCTACCCGACCGACTTTGAAAACAAGGACCTTGTGACGGCCTGGCTCGACCGCTGGAACAGCGAAGAAACCCTCACCCTCACGAACGGCCATGTGCTGAAGGGCGACGATCGCTCCCACGTCACCTACACCGACACGCTCTCGCTCGTCATTGCGCTCATCAACTCGATGATCGACGTGGTTTCGACGGCACTCATTGCCTTCACCTCGATCTCGCTTGTGGTTTCTACCGTGATGATCGGGATCCTCACCCACGTGTCGGTGGTGGAGCGCATCAAGGAGATCGGTGTCATCCGTTCGCTTGGCGGCCGCAAGAAGGACGTGCGCCACCTCTTCAACGCCGAGACCTTCATTATCGGCTTCCTCGCCGGGCTTATCGGCGTTACCGTGACCGCGCTCCTTGCCCTCCTCATCAACCTCGTCATCAAGGTGCTGGCCGGAGTGACGATCACGGCGTACCTGCCCTTTGGCCAGGCGCTCCTGCTCATCGCCCTCAGCGTTGGCCTGACGCTGATCTCGGGGCTTATGCCTGCCTCGGCCGCAGCGCGGAAGGATCCCGTGAATGCTCTCCGAAGCGAGTGATGCACAAAAGGGACAGAGAAATTTTCTCTGTCCCTTTTCTATCTAAAGAGTGTTGAAATACCCGCGCGCATATGCTACAATATAGATGACAACAACCGTACCGAAAGGAACTGTTATGGAGTACCGTACCGAGCATGATTCGATGGGAGAGGTCAAGGTCCCCGCTGACCGCTATTACGGCGCGCAGACCGCCCGCAGTCTTGAGAATTTCAAGATCGGAGAGGTGAGGATGCCCTCCCCCGTCATTCGCGCCTTTGGCGCCCTGAAGCTGGCGGCGGCGCGCGTGAACGCCCGCCTTGTGCCGGGGAAAATGACGGCCGAGAAGCTTACGGCCATTGAGGGGGCGGCCCGCGAGGTGATGGAA
>JAZQVJ010000267.1:0-11799 GCA_045631785.1 Eubacteriales bacterium | reverse complement strand
AATAGAATTTTCGTATTTGCAACATTCGCTCTTTTCTGCAACGGCCTTGAAGTTATGGACGAGGCGTATGCTGAAGGCCTCTTCACCCGTATTATGACGACGAACCTCGTATACCGCACCCCCGAGCTCCTTTCGCGCGAGTGGTACGGCGAGGTGAATATGTGCAAATACGTGGCTTACATCATTGACACCCTGAACCACGACCAGAGCGTTTCCGGCCTTCTCGATCAGTCGAAGCGCATCCACAAGCTTTTGGTTGAGCATGGCAAGCTGGCAAAGAAATAAGGGCTTCGGATTTTGGCGCAACCGCAAAAAGAGCAGACACACGTCTGCTCTTTTTGCTATTGCCGTTTCCTCCCTCCGACGTACGCCGGGTACGCCTGTCGGTCGGAGAACGGCAATTTTCGCTCAAAATCCGCGCGCCCGTGTTGAGCCTGGCGCAACCGCAAAAAGAGCAGACATGTGTCTGCTCTTTTTTGCTATGAGGGTTATTGGAGAGTTTCAAATTTGTAACCGACACCCCACACGGTTTTCAGCATCCATTTGTCCGAAACGCCCTCAAGCTTTTCGCGCAGGCGTTTGACGTGGACGTCCACCGTGCGGCTGTCACCGTAGTACTCAAAGCCCCAGACCTTATCAAGGAGCTGGTCACGCGTATAGACGATGTTGCAGTGAGAGGCGAGAAAGTAGAGAAGCTCCAGCTCCTTCGGCGGAATGTCGATCGGCTTACCGCAGAGCTTCAGCTCATACTTCTGGCGGCTGATCTCGATGTTTTCAAACTTCACGACCTCGTCGTTTTGGCCGTTCTGGGCATTGTAGCGGCGCAGGACCGCCTTGATGCGTGCCGAAAGCTCGTTGAGATCGAAGGGCTTGACAACAAAGTCATCCGCGCCGAGCTCAAGCCCGAGCACGCGGTCAAACACCTCGCCCTTTGCCGTCACCATAATGATGGGCTTTTGCGAGATCTCGCGGATCTCGCGGCAGACCTGGCGGCCGTCCTTTTTCGGCATCATAATGTCGAGCAGCACGATGTCGGGATCGTAGGAATGGAAGGCAGAAAGTGCCTCCACACCGTCGTAGGCCACCTTGACCTTGTAGCCCTCGTTCTCAAAATAAAGACGCATCATATCACAGATGTTGGGGTCATCATCGGCGATCAGGAGTTTAATATCAGTCATCTCAACCGTCCTTTCGGCAAAGTAAGCACCCGGGATGTGCAGCGCGGAGTTTACAGTTAGATTATAAAGGATTTATGCAATATGTGTGTGAAATTCCTGTGAATTCCTTTTGCAATTTCAGTATAACATGAAAAGGGCAGGGATGTCAAGGAGAGCTTTTCCTTAAAATTCGATAAAATGCTGGACTTTTTCTAAGATGTATGGTATACTGTTGCCGTAAATAAGTATAAGTGAGGATGACTATGAAGCTTGGTATCGTTGGCCTGCCGAACGTGGGCAAGAGCACGCTTTTTAATGCCTTGACCAACGCCGGTGCCGCTTCCGCAAATTATCCCTTCTGCACGATAGACCCGAACGTGGGCGTTGTGGCTGTTCCTGACAGCCGCCTCGACCGTCTGGCAGAGGTCTACAATCCCGAAAAGTATACGCCGGCCGTCATTGAGTTTGTGGATATCGCCGGGCTTGTGCGCGGTGCCTCCAAGGGTGAGGGGCTGGGGAACAAGTTCCTGTCGAACATTCGTGAGGTGGATGCCATCGTTCACGTCGTCCGCTGCTTTGAGGATGGCGACATTATTCACGTCGACGGCGGTGTCGATCCCACGCGTGACGTCGAGACCATCAATCTTGAGCTTATCTTCTCGGATCTTGAGATCCTGGAGCGCCGGCTTGACAAGGCGATAAAGCTTTCGAGGACCGATAAGGAGGTGGCTCGCGAGGTCGCCGTCCTTGAGCGCATCAAGGCCGTCCTTGAGGAAGGGCGCTGTGCGCGCACGTTGGAGCTTGACGATGAGGAGGAGGCTCTCATCGCAGAGACACGCCTTCTGACGCGAAAGCCTGTTATTTACGTTGCCAATATCAGCGAGGATGAGGTTGGCGGTGGCTATCTTGAAAATCCCGCGTACCTTGCTCTTGCCGACTTTGCGGCCGAGGAGCATTCGGGCATCATCGCCGTTTGCGCGCAGATCGAGGCCGAGCTCTCCGATATGACGGGGGAGGACAAGGCAGCCTTCCTCGAGGACCTCGGGATCGAGGAAAGCGGGCTTGACAAGCTGATCCGCGCCGGGTATCAGCTCCTTGGGCTTATCAGCTATCTGACGGCGGGGCCGAAGGAGGTCCGTGCTTGGACGATCACCGAGGGGACCAAGGCGCCGCAGGCGGCCGGGAAGATCCACAGCGACTTTGAGCGCGGCTTTATTCGTGCTGAGGTCGTAGCTTACGAGGACTTCCTGAAGGAGGGGAGCATCAATGCGGCACGTGAGCACGGTCTTTACCGCAGTGAAGGAAAGGACTACGTGATCCGTGACGGGGACATCGTCCTCTTCCGCTTTAACGTCTAATAAAAAAGCGCCGGAAGGCGCATTTTTATTTGAAAGGGTAGGAAAAGACCGAGGGAGAGGTGAGGAGCCGGACATCCTCCCCAAGCTCTCCGAGCGTTACCGAGGGGGAGGTGACAAGGGTGCTCCCCGGGGCGAGGGGGAGATCGGGAAGGCGCGTGGTGCTATCTGTTTCGGGATGGACACCGACGATGATGCATTCGGCGGTGGCGGCGAGAGAGGCAAGCTCCTTCTCGGGGAGTAGAGCGAGAGCGCTCTGCGAGGCGTAGATGACGTCATCGGTCGCAGTCGATGCACAGAGAAAGATCTCCGACCGCGCAAGGTACGGTGCTACGAGGTCGGTAAGAAGGCGAAGCTCGACGTTTCCCGTAGTAAGACGAAGGGCGCCGCCTGCATCCTTTGTCGCAATACCGCGCTCCTTCGCCACAAAAAGGGTATTCTCCCTTGCGACGGTATTGTGAGTGTCCGGGGCGAGGATGACCTCTCCGATGCGGAGCATATCGGCCATAGCGGAAAGGTACGCAGGGGAGTCATAGGTGTAATGCGTGAGGATCAACGTATCGATCTCGGTGATGTAGCTCTCCTCCAAGGTGCTGCGAAGTGAATAGAGCGAGGACTCGCTGTTGCTGTTGTCCACGACAGTGGTATGTCCTTGCGACGAGATGACAAGGTACTCGCCTGCATCGTGGCGCACGTAGAGGAGAAGATCGCGCCTTTCAGCGGTGAGGTGACAGGCGAGGAAGGTAACGGCAAGGAGAAGTGAGGCCGAGGTAAAGCGGACAAGAAAGGCACGCGTTGTCCCAAGCCTCCGCACAAGCAGAATGACAAGATAGACCGAAAAGGCAAGGATGGCGCAAAGCAAAAGCGGATACGCCACCGATACATAGATGCCGCCGAGCAAGGATAGGCGCTCGACCAGCGAGAGAATGAGGGAGGCAAGATGCCTGACACCGCGGGTGTAAAGGCTATCGGCGCCGAAAAGAAGAAGCGGAGGCGAAAGGATCAAAAGAAGTGAAACAAGGGGAGAAACAAAAAGATTGGAAAGTGGCGAAAGGAGAGAGAATTCGCCAAAGGCAAGGGCGGACACAAGGAGAGTGAACAGAGTGGCAAAGAGGGTGAGCATCAAGGAGCCGAAAAGAGCGCCGAGGAGGCGGGAAGGTCGGCCGTTTTTCTTTTTCTTGTCCCGAAGAAGCTCGCCTGCGACAAGAATACCGAGCGTTGAAAGAAAGGAGAGCCACAGTCCAAGGTCGGCGATCGCACCCGGCGAAAGCAGGCAGATTATTGCCACCGAGAAAAAGAGAGAGGTCACGGCATCGGGCTGACGGCGCACAAGCGTGCCGATCTGCGCGACCGTGAGCATTGCGGCGGCGCGGAGCAGAGATAGCGGAGCGCCCGAGAGAAGGGTATAAGAGCCGATAAAAAGCAGAAGGAGCGAGCAGGAAAGGAGGCGCGGCGCACCGAGGCGGCGCAGGATGCGGCGAAGCAGGAGGGTAAGGACCGAGAGGTGCATTCCGCTTAAGGCAAGCGTATGGGACAGGCCGGTGCGGCGAAAGGCGAGGGACACTGAGGCAGGGAGAGAGCTGCGATCCCCGAGAAGGAGTGCGGCAGTCAAGGCGCCCTCGGAGCCTCCAACGCGTGAAAGGAGGCGTGCGCTGAGGAAGGAATTCAGGGCGGAGAAGCGCCCCTTGATGCCGGGCGACGCCGGCTCCTCGTGACGCAGGACGCTCTTGAGGGTGAAGGATCCCGCGATCCCGTCGCCGTAATAATAGGCATCGTTTGTATAGTCGGCGGTGAAAGCCCCGGTAACGGTCAATCGGTCACCCCGGGAAAGAGAAGCGCTCACAACGCTTTTCGGCACTCGCAGGTGGAGGCGGAGGGATTCGGGATCGCCGTCGATCTCCTCAAGGCTTACGGTATAAAGACGGTAGGTCGAGGTCTCGGCACCTGCCTTCTCCACGGAGATGAGGAGAGTGTGATCCTCGGGCGTTCTTGCAAGCGGGGAACGAAGCGAGGCGGCGTACAGCCACTGGGAAAGAATACCCAGCAAAAGACAGAATGCGACGGCAACACAAAGAGGCGCTCCCTTTGTCTTTTTGTAAAGCAAGAGGAGCGCCATGACGGTGAAAATAAGAATGGGGATGAGAAGCCAAAGCGGAGAGAGGCGGTGAAGGGTGATCCAAAGTGTGGCGAGCGAGGCCGCGAGAAGGGAGAGCGAAGCGAGGGCTAACGGGCGTTTTTCAAACAGGCTCATAGATGGGAGCCTCTTCGGCAACGGCGGCCTCCTCCGCTTCTTCCGTAGCCGTTGAGAGGCAGGAAACGCCGAGAGGGAGGACAAAGCGCGTGGCCGCCGGGACGATCGATACGGAAAGAGAGGTGGTGTACTCGGTTTCGCCGTCAGCGCAGATCAACGTTTCCTTGGGGAAGCGGAGCGTTAACGCCTTGGCCTTTCGGTATGTAACGTATTTCGGAGCCGTTTCGAGATGGGTGCCGGCCTTGTAGGAGCCAACCAACGAGAGAAAGGTGAGGCGTGAGACCTTTTCGATGATATTGATATCCAGGAGGCCGTCATCAAGGGCGGCAAGGGGCGTTGCTCGGTACCCGCCGCCATAGTAGCGGCCGTTGCCGATCGAGGCAAGGAGGAGGGGGCGGTCGATCACCTCGTCGCCCTCCAGCTCAACGTGCATTTCGGTGGTCATCTTATGCATCAGGGTGGCGGCTACGCCGGCGGTGTACGCCATCCCCGAGGGGATCAGCTTGCTTCTTTTGAATTTCACGGTGCGCTCGACGACATTACAGTCAAAGCCGACGTTCAGCATATTGACACAGTAGCGGTCGTTATAGCGGATGAGGTCGATCGTTATCGGGGCGCCCTCGATCTGGCGAGCGATGTCGAAGAAGGCGCCGCGGTCGTCAAAATTGCGGCAGAAATCATTCCCCGTGCCGATCGGAACGAGGGCAAATTCGGCGCGCTCGTCGAGAGGGGCGCCGTTGACACATTCGGCAAGGGTACCGTCCCCGCCGCAGGCGTAAAAACGGTGGCGGAGAGTGTCGGCCGCCGTAACGGCAGCTACGTAGGACTCGGCATCTCCCACGCATTTTGTATAGTAGATATCAAAGTCAATCCCGGCTTCCTTGGCGGTGGTATTGATCTTTTCGGTCAGGGTGTTGACGTGGTTCCCCTTTCCCGCAGCCGGATTGATGATGAAATGGTGCTTCATACGCGGTCTCCCCATGAGAATACGGTGATATCAAAGCTTTTTTCGGATCATTTCGTAATAGGCGCGTGCCGCCTGCTCGGTCTTGTTTTCACCGAAGTGATAATAGTGGCGGCCGACAAGATCCTCGGGTAGGTAGGTCTGCTCGACGTAATGGTTGGGGTAATCGTGGGGGTAGAGATAACCGCGGAAAAGCGGACCGCGAAGATGGTCGGGCAGGATCTGACCACGTCCGGCATCCACGTCCTCACGGGCGGCGTGGTAGGCGGCATAGGTGCTGTTGGATTTGGGCGCGGTGGCCAGGATAACGGTGGCATTGGCGAGGGGAATGGCAGCCTCGGGAAGGCCGAGGTCACGCGCGCTTTCGGTACAGGCGCGGACGATGACGGGGGCCATGGGGTACGCGGCGCCCACGTCCTCGCTGGCGATCACCTGCAGGCGGCGGATCGCGGCTAAAAGATCGCCGGCGGCAAGGATCTTGGCGAGATAAAAGACAGCAGCATCGGGATCGCTGCCGCGAATGGATTTCTGAAGACAGGACATCAGGTCATAGTGGCCGTCCCCCGAGGAGGAGAAGGCGCCGGCGTAAGCGGGAAACAGCGCCTTGAAATCCTCCTCGGAGAGCTTGTCCCCGGCGAGGTAATACGCATTTTCAAGGATGCCGACCGAGCCGCGGACATCTCCGCCCGCGCGCGAGGCAACCGTAGCGAGGAGCGCATCGTCGGCGGTTTTGCTCGTCCCGTTTTCGGCGTTCAGGGTGGCAAGAGCGCGTTGCAGAAGCGGAACGCAGGCCTCGGGCGATACGGGGCGGAATTCAAAGACCGAGGAGCGTGAAAGAATGGCGGGGTAGATGGCAAAGGTGGGGTTCTCGGTCGTCGAGGCGATGAGAGTGATACGCCCGTCCTCCATATATTCAAGGAGCGACTGCTGTTGCTTTTTGTTGAAGTATTGGATCTCGTCAAGGTAGAGGAGGACACCGCCGGCGCCGAACATATTGGACGTCTCGGTCACGACGGCCTTGACGTCGGCAAGGGTGGCTGTGGTGGCATTCAGTCGGCAGAGGTGGAGGTCGGTGGCCTTGGCGATGATGCCGGCGGCCGTCGTCTTCCCGGTGCCGGGAGGGCCGGCGAAGATCATGTTCCCGACACGCCCGCTTTCCAGGATGCGGCGCAGGATGCCGTTTTGACCGACAAGATGCTCCTGGCCCACCATTTCATCAAGGCTTTCGGGGCGGATCCTATCGGCAAGCGGACGGTAGCTCATAGTTGTTTCCTTTCAAGAAAAGGTGTTCCCGCCGATGCGGAAGAGGCGGTGGACCTCCTCGGCAAGGGGACGGTGCGCGGGATCGGTAAGATCGGGGTCCTCGCGAAGAAGGGCGGCTGCTTCGGTAAATGCGGCGGAGATAATCTCGGGGGCGGCGGCGGTGGCGATGGGAGAGAAGCGAAGGCCGCCGCTTTGGCGGATGGTATCGCTCTCGGCGGCAAAAAAGTCACCCGGGCCGCGAAGGCGGAGATCCTCCTCGGCGATCGCATAGCCGTCGTAGGTCTTGCAAAGGGCAAGGAGACGGCGCTTGGCCGTTTCACCCTTGGAATCCGAAACAAGGATGCAGTAGGATTTGCGTGTGCCGCGCCCGACACGGCCGCGAAGCTGGTGAAGCTGGGAAAGGCCGAAGCGCTCAGCATTTTCGACGATCATAAGCGAGGCGTTTGGAACGTTCACGCCCACCTCGATGACGGTGGTGGAGACCAGAATATCGATCTTCCCCTCGGAGAAGCGCCGCATGATGCTGTCCTTTTCGGTCGGCTTCATACGGCCGTGAAGACAGCCCACCGTGCGGTCGGCAAAGACGGCGGTCAGCTGCTCGGCATAATCTACGGCGGTCTTTAAGGGCGGAGCCTCGCGATCCTCGGGGAGGAAAACGCGGCCAAGAGGAACGGCACCGTCCTCTTCCTCCTCAATGGCGGGGCAGACGACATAGACCTGCCCGCCCTCCTCCACCGTGCGGCGGATGAAGCCGTTGAGGCGCTCACGCAGGGCATCGCCGATCAAGAAGGTCTCGACCTTTTGGCGGCCACGCGGCATTTCGGTAATGCGCGAGATATCAAGATCGCCGTAGAGGACAAGAGCCAGCGTGCGCGGGATGGGGGTGGCGCTCATAACGAGGAGGTGGGTGCCGGGGTTCCTTTCGCGGATGGCGGTGCGTTGACCGACGCCGAAGCGGTGCTGCTCGTCGGTCACGGCAAGGCCGAGGTCGGCAAAGGTGAGCTTTTCGTTCAAAAGCGCGTGCGTGCCGATGAGAAGATCGGTGCGCGGTACGGCTTCACCGACAAGAGAGGCATAGATCCTCGTTTTCTCGCGTTGTGTCGTCGAGCCGAGAAGAAGCTCGGTGCGCGCACCGAGCGCTGAGAAGAGAGGGGCAAGGTCGTTGTAATGCTGGCGTGCTAAGATCTCCGTGGGGGCCATAATGGCCACCTGATGACCGTTCAGGATGGCGATGTAGGCGGCAATGGCGGCACAGACCGTCTTGCCACATCCGACGTCGCCCACCAGGATGCGGCTCATCGGTGCGCGGTCCTCGCGGGCCATATCGGCCGCGATCTCTCGGACGGCGGCCTTCTGCGACTCGGTCAGCTCATAGGGCAAAAGGTCGAGAAGCGGGGTGATATTCTGCTTTTCACAGCGCTCGGCGACGGCCATCCTGCCCGTACGGCGCGAGAGCGCAAGACCGAGCGAAAAGGTGAGGTATTCGTCGAACGCCATACGGTCAAAGGCCGGGCGGAGAAGGTCCTGCGTCAGGGGGTCGTGCAGGGTTTTTATCGCTGTGGCGAGGGTTGGAAACGAGTATTTTTGGCGGATATTTTCAGGCAGAAAGTCTTGGAGTGCCGAAAGGCAGGGGAGTGCCGAGGCAACCGCTTGCGAAAGGATCTTGCTGCTGATCCCTTCGGTAAGAGGATAACGCGGGACCATATCGGGAAGTGGGTGATTGGCTGTTATCGGCTCGTAAGCGGGATTTGTAAGGCGGTAGAGCTTTTTATCGGCGGTCAGGGTGCCGAAAAAGCGGAACTCATCTCCGACAGAGAAGACATCGCGGCAGTAGGGCTGGTTGAAAAAGACGATCTCGACGGTTCCGGTTTCGTCAAAGGCGCGGAACTTTGTCAAGGTCATATGACGGGGGAGCTTTGCCGTCTTCGGCTCGGTGGCGACGGTGAGCACAAGGGCGTGTGCCGAGCCGTCAACGGCCTCGGCCACGGTGCGGATATCCCCACGGTTCTCATAGGCGCGAGGGAAGTGAAGGAGCAGATCGCGCACCGAAAAAATCCCGATGCGGGCCAATGCTTCCGCACGGGTTTTACCGATTCCCGAAAGGTCGGTAATCGGGCTATTGAGGGTCAGTTCCTTCATATCGCTCACCTTCCACGCTCTTATTTTACTACAAAACCGGCGCGGTGGCAAGATATTTTTGGAGATTTCGAGCAGTGACAACAAAAAAACGAGAAAAATGCGCGCGACTGTTTACAAATCATATTTTTTTTGTTATAATATATTTTACTATGTTGTATATTACTTCCGGAAAGGGGGAGAGGACATGAAGAAGCGTGATCCGAAGATCGCAGCAAAGCTTGATATTGCCGTTATGATCGGCCTCTTTTGCGCTGTGCTGGCGCTCCTTCTTCTTTTTGAAGCGTTGTTCCCTGCGATAGATCTCCTCTTTTTTGGGATGCTTGCGACGCTCGTATACCTGGCGCTCCTTGCGGTGTGGCTCCGCGTAAGACGCCGTCGCGTCGGGATCTCGTCCGCCGGAAACGTAGATGATCTTTTTGACAACGAGTTTGGTGTGGCACTCGAGAGGATGCTGCATCCCGTGATGCTCTGTGACGAAAACGGTCGGATCCTTTTCTGCAACCACGCTTTTCTTGCGCTTACGGGGCGCGAGAGCGTGCCGGCGGGGACACCGTTTGCTCACCTGTGTGTCCTCCGCCATGAGGGGGAGCGCGAGGTCTATGCCGATTTCGGCCAAAGGATCTGCCGTATGCACCGTATTTCCATGAAGAACGGGAGTCACCGGTATATGCTCCTCAATTTTTATGAGGAGACCGAAAAGCGCGAGGCGCTTCGCCTGTATGCTGACGAGCGTACGGTGGTTGGCTATGCGATCGTTGATAACCTTGAGGAAATTTTGCAGTTTGTGCAGGATGAGTACGCCGTAACCTCGGCCCGTGTTGAGGAGCGCCTCCGCGAATGGGTTGCGGGGATGGGCGGTTTTCTCCGTGCGTATGATCGGAACAAATACCTCATTCTCTTTGACAACGCGCACCTTGAGGAGTGCCTCGATAACCGTTTTGCCATTCTTGACGAGATCCGGAGCATCCGCGTTGGCGATGCGATGCCGATCACGATATCGCTCGGTGTTTCGCGGCTGCCGGGGAAGACGCTGGCAGAGCGCGAGAATGCAGCGCAGTACGCGCTTGACCTTGCCCTTCAGCGCGGCGGCGACCAGGTCGTTTTCCGCGATGAATACGGCGTTTCCTTCTTTGGTGGGCGTACTAAGACGGGCTATAAGCGCGTGAACATCAAGGCGCGCGTGGTGGCACGGCAGCTCCTTTCTCTTATCGGGCGCTCGGATAACGTGCTTGTGATGGGGCACCGCTTTGGCGACTACGATTCCTTTGCGGCCTCGGTGGGGCTTGCGCGAATGGTGCTTAACCAAGGGGTGCGAGTCAATATCGTGGTCAATAAGGACGACGAGAACCTTCGCCCCTGCTTCCAGCGCATCGCACATCTTGGCGAATACAAGGGAATGTTTGTTGACGGTGTTGAGGCGCTTGATCTTGTGAATGCCGACACCCTCCTGATCGTTACCGACGTGAATAACTCGGGATACGTGGAATGTCCCCCGCTGATGGAGAAGGCGGCTACGGTGGCGGTCATCGACCATCACATCAAGACGGCGGCCTACAATTCCTCGGTGAAGCTTGAGTATATCGAGCCCTCGGCCTCTTCGGCCTCCGAGCTTGTTTCCGAGATCATTGAGCAAAATACGGGGGCGAGGATCCTGCGCCCCGAGGAAGCGGAGCTTCTCCTTTCCGGCGTGCTTCTCGATACCAAGCGCTTCACGCGCAACACAGGCACACGCACCTTCGCCGTCGCGCAGTTCCTGCGCGGCGCGGGCGCGAACCCCAGCGAGACCTTTGAGTTCTTCAAAACGACACCGGAGGATCTTGAGAAGGAAGCGCACTTCAACAGCAACGTTATTATCTACCGCAAGCACGTGGCGATCGCCTCGTGTGACGGCGACGATATTGATCCGAGCTACCGCATAGCTGCCGCCAAGGCGGCCGACGGTCTTTTGGGAGTCAAGGGGGTCAACACCTCCTTCGCTATTGTAAGGATCGAGGATACGGTCTATATCTCCGCCCGTTCGGACGGTACGGTAAACGTCCAGATGATCCTTGAAAAGTTCAACGGCGGCGGACACTTTGACGTGGCGGGCGCACAGATCCATAATGCCACGGTCGAGGACGTCATTGAGGGACTGCGAGAATCGATCGACGATTACATTGATAACAAACTAAAGGGAGAACAGATATGAAAGTAGTATTGCTTGCCGACGTCAAGGGGCAGGGAAAAAAGAATCAGATCATCGACGTATCCGACGGATATGCCAGGAACTTCCTCCTGCCGCGCAAGCTGGCAGTGCTTGCCGATGCTAAGGTGATGAGTGAGATCAAGTCGAAGGAGGAGGCCGAGGCCTTCCGTGTGAAGGAGGAGCAGAAGGCCGCCCGCGCGCTGGCCGAGCGCCTTGCCACCATCAGCGTCAAGATCAAATGCTCAGCCGGGGCGGACGGTCGCCTTTACGGTGCTGTGACCGCCAAGGATGTGGCTGAGGTGCTTGCGCGCGACTTCGGGATCACGGTGGATAAGCGCAAGATCCTGATGAACGAACAGATCCGTTCCTACGGCGTCTACCCTGTAGAGGTGCGTCTTTACACCGATATCATCGGCAAGTTCTCGGTGGTAGTTCACGAGTAATATATGAGAGAGGCCGGAGCAAGGCATTGCCTGCAAGAAGGG
>JAZQVJ010000266.1:0-10443 GCA_045631785.1 Eubacteriales bacterium | reverse complement strand
CGCCCGGCCGGCACCTCCCCCTGAAGGTGACCCCCGGGCCGAGCGTGGCGGGGGGGGTGGCGGCGGGGGCGCCGTTCACGAAATACCCGACCGAGCCCTCGACGTAATCGAGAGGAACAAGGGAGGTGGAGCCGAAGGGATAGGCGCCGAGATCGTCGGCAACGGTGATGCCGCTAAGCGGGGCAGACGAGGTGTTGACAAGGCCCACGACGTAGGTGATGGGCTGACCGACGGTATAGGTGGTATCGGGGGCGGTCTTCGTGACGGTGAGAGGCTCGACGAGCTCACCCGTGACGGTATTGGAAACGGTGGTCGTGCCATTGTAAAGCAGGGTGGCACGGTTAGTGATAACAGCCATGTGGCTTCTCCTTTCTTGGGGGGCTGTCCCCTTAGCAGTGTATGCCGCACGGTGGCGAAGGTCGCCGAAAAACAAAGAATTTGCGCGAGGTCTGCCAGTGTGAGCGGAGGGGGGTCCGTCGGGCGCGCGGTGCGTGTTGACATTCTCGCTCCCATGTGATATAATACGTAAAAAATAGGAGCAGATCTACGGAGGAGAGTGCTATGAAGATCATCGTCATCGGGGCCGGAACGGTCGGCACCGCGATCTGCACGCAGCTGGCGGGCGAAGGGCATGACCTGACCGTCATCGACGTGGACGCGGCTCTTTTGACCGAGCTTTCCAACACTGCCGACGTCTTCGGAGTCGTGGGGAACGGCGCGGACGTTGCCGTTTTGCGGCGCGCGGGCGTTGAGCATGCCAGCCTTGTGATCGCCGTGACGGCGGGGGACGAGCTCAACATCCTTTGCTGCACCGTGGCGCGTAAGCTGGGGGCAAAGCATACCATTGCGCGCGTCCGGAATCCCGAATATTCCGAGCTGATGCAGCTGATGAAGAACGAGATGAGCCTTTCCCTGACCATCAACCCCGAGCTTTCGGCGGCCAAGGAGATCTACCGGATGCTCCGCTTCCCCGCTGCCGCGAAGATCGACCTCTTTTGCCGCGGCCGGGTGGAGCTTGCCGAATTCGCCGTGACCGAGGGCTCGCCCCTTGCCGGCCTTTCACTCAACGAGCTTCGCACTCGCATCCAGATCGGCTTCCTGGTCTGCGGTGTCCGCCGTAACGGTGTGACCTACATCCCCTCGGGCGACTTCCGCCTGGAGGTGGGCGACCTCATCTGCGTGACGGCACCCGAGCGCGACATTACCGCCTTCTTCAAGGCGGTGAAGCTGTACCGCCACCCCGTCAAGAGCGTTCTCATCGTGGGCGCCAGCCGCGTGACCTATTACCTCCAGCAGCTGCTCGCCGAGAGCCATATCTCCTCGACCGTTATCGAGGGCGACAAGGAGCTGTGCCGTGAGCTGGCAGAGAGCTCCCGCTGTACCGTCATCTGCGACGACGGCACAAGGCAGGAAACCCTCCTCGAGCATGGGCTTGAGCGTGCCGATGCCTTCTTAGCGCTTTCGGACACCGACGAGGAGAACGCCATCATCTCACTGTACGCGAAAACCGTGAGGGTGCCGAAGATCGTCACCCTCATCTCGAAGATCTCCTACATTGACTTTTTCAAGAGCGCCGGGCTTGAGAGCATTGTTTCACCGAAGTCCTCGACCACGGCGCCGATCCTGCGCTACGTGCGCGCGCTCGCTCACGCCGAGGACTCGGACATCGAAACCCTGCACCGCCTGATGGACGGCTCGGTCGAGGCCCTGGAATTCATCGTCAAGGAGGACGTCGAGGGACTCACCGACATTCCCCTGCGCGAGCTACGCGCGCGCGAAGGAGTTCTCGTTGCCTGCATCGTTCACGAGGGAGAGGTCGTGATCCCCACGGGCAACAGCATTATCCGCCGCGGCGATACCGTCGTCGTTATTACGACGGGCGACCGCCACCTTGACAGCATCAAGGACGTTTTGAGGTAAGCCGTGAATTACCGTATGCTCGGATACCTGTTCGGTGTCCTGCTTGCCCTCGAGGCGGCGCTCCTCCTCTTCCCTCTCCTTGTCGCCGCCATCTACGGGGAGTCTCCCCTGCCCTTCCTTTACACCATCGGGATCCTGGCTGCCATTGCGATCCCCCTGATCCTTCTGCGCCCGAAAAGCGACCGCCGCTTCTATGCCCGCGAGGGCTTCGTCTGTGCGGCGGGCTCGTGGATCCTGCTCTCGCTCTTTGGCGCGCTGCCCTTTATTTTCAGCGGTGCGATCCCGCACTTTGTCGATGCCGTTTTTGAAACCGTTTCCGGCTTTACGACCACCGGTGCCTCCATCCTCACCGAGATCGAGAGCCTGCCGAGGGGGATCCTCCTCTGGCGGAGCCTGACACACTGGGTAGGCGGCATGGGCGTTCTGATGTTTATGATGGCGATCCTGCCGGCCGACAACAGTCGCTCGATGCATCTGCTGCGTGCCGAGGTGCCCGGCCCCACGAAGGGGAAGCTCGTGCCGAGGCTCCGCGAGACCGCCATGATCCTCTACGGCATCTATATGGCTCTGACCGTCCTTGAGATCGTCGCGCTCCTGTTCACCGGAATGCCCTTTTACGACGCACTTGTCAGCTCGCTGGCAACGGCGGGGACGGGCGGCTTCTCGGTGCTTAATCGCTCGATCGCCGGGTACGCAAGCCCTGCGGCCGAGTGGATCATTGCCGTCTTTATGCTGCTGTTCGGCGTGAACTTCAACCTCTATTTCTTCCTGCTGCTGGGGCGCGTGCGCGACGCTTGGCGCAGTGAGGAGCTGCGTACCTACCTCATCATCACGGCCGCCGCGACGGGCGTGATCGCCGCGAATACCTACTCGCTCTTTTCGTCGCTTGGAGAGACGGTCCGCGCCTCCTTCTTCCAGGTGACGAGCATGATGTCCACCACCGGCTTTATGGCCGAGGACTTCAATACCTGGCCGATGCTCTCAAAGGCGGTGCTCCTGCTTTTGATGATCTTCGGCGCCTCGCAGGGCTCGACGGCGGGCGGCATGAAGATCTCGCGCATTATCATTCTGTTCAAGAACGCCCGACGTGAGGTGCGCCATGTGCTGCGCCCGCGCTCGGTCAACATCACGCGCCTCGACGGTGAGGTCCTGCCCGAGGAGACCGTGCGTACCACGAGCAACTATCTTCTGATGTACTGTCTTGTCTTTCTGACCGGCGCTCTGCTTATCTCGGTGGACGGTGCCTCGCTTGAGACGACGCTCACCGCCTCGCTCACCTGCCTCAGCAACGTGGGGCCGGGACTCGGAGAATGCGGCCCGGCCGCAAGCTTCGCCTTCTTCTCTCCCTTCTCAAAGATCGTGCTTTCGCTTGAGATGCTGGTCGGGCGGCTTGAGATCTTCCCGATGCTGATCTTCTTCGCTCCCTCGACCTGGAAGAAGATGTGAGGCAAGGTTTTGTTTACAAAAAGGAGCTGCTTGGCGGCTCCTTTTTTCTTGGAGTGAGTGGAAGAGTGCGAAGGCTCTTGACAAACGGGGGGGCAATGTGTATAATAGCCATATATCGAAGAGTAAGAACCGCTGCGTGAAGTGCCGAGGGGACGGGGAGTTGCCGTTCGGACGAAGGGGGCTTTTGCCACCGCGGTAACGGTTCTGCATCCCGCTTCCGACGAGAGAGTGATCCTCTTTTTCCGCCGTGAGTACGGGAAAGGAGGCTTTTTTTATGGACAGAGAAAACACTACCGAGTATACCAAGGAGCGCCCCCGCGGCCACCGTGACAGCATCCGCCATCACACGCGCCTTTTGTGCATGGCCGCCTTCCTGGCGGCGCTCTCCTTCCTCCTTGGCCTGCTTGCCAAGATGATCCAGGGGGCGGGGCCACTCCGTCTGACGGTCGAGGGGCTGCCCGTGGTGCTTGCCGGCATCACGATGGGGCCTGTGATCGGGGCGGCGGTGGGCGCGACGGCCGATCTCCTCTCCTGTATCCTGGCGGGACAGGCTCCTCTGCCGCTGATCACGGTGGGGGCGGCGACGGTCGGCATCGTTTCGGGCATCGTACCGTATTTCTTCCGCCGTAACGAAAGGCGCTTTGCAAGGCCATGGCCCTTCCCTCTCGTTCTTTTGTGCGATGGGGCGGCGCACGCTGTCGGCTCGATGCTCATCAAGAGCATTGCGCTCTCGGGCTTTTACGGCTTCAATCCCCTCCTTTTCCGTGTTCTCATTTATCTCGGGGTAATCGCGCTGGAATCCTATCTCCTTTACGCGCTGCTCCGTTCGGCCGCGATCCGCCGCGAGATCGAGAGGTTAACAAGACGATGACGATACAAGAAACCATGGCGTACATCCACGCGACCGAGTGGCAGGGCAGCCGCCCAGGCCTCGAACGGATCACCGAGCTTTGCCGCGCACTCGGCAACCCGCAAAGGGGGCTGCGGTGTATTCACGTGGCAGGGACCAACGGCAAGGGCTCGACGAGCGCGATGCTGTCCTCGGTCCTGCGTGCCGCGGGCTATCGCACGGCGCTCTTTACCTCGCCCTACATCTACCGCTTTGGAGAACGGATGCAGATCGACGGTGAGCCGATCTCGGACGAGGCGCTCTGCCGCGTGATGGAGGAGGTACGGCCGCACGCCGATGCGATGGCCGACCGACCGACCGAATTCGAGTTAATTACGGCGGCCGCCTTCCTCTGGTTCTTCCGCGAAGGAGTGGACGTGGCGGTGATCGAGGTCGGGCTTGGCGGTCGCCTGGATGCCACGAACGTGATCGAGGCCCCTCTCCTTTCGGTCGTGACCGGCATCGCTCTCGATCACACCGCCATCCTCGGCGACACCGTGGAGGCGATCGCCAGGGAAAAGGCGGGCATTTTCAAGAGGGGCTGTCCTGCCGTTTGCGGCTTTGCTTCACCCGAGGTGCGCGCGGTTCTTTCGGCCGAGGCCGAGGCGAGGGGGGCCGATATCTGCTTTGCCGACCGTAGAGCGCTCTCGGTCAAGGAGGTCACTCCCTACGGCACGGTCTTTTCCTACGGCGACACGGAGCGCGTTGCGATCCCCTTTGCCGCCGTATATCAGCCGCGGAATGCCGCGCTCGTTCTCGAGGCTTTGGAGGCGCTGCGGCGGCGCGAGCTCGCTATTTCGGACGAGGCAATGCGCCGGGGGATGGCAAGCGTCCTGTGGCCGGCGCGCTTTGAGTATTTCCGCCACGCGCCCGATGTGGTGTTTGACGGCTCGCACAATCCCGAGGGGATCGCGGCGGCGGCCGAAAGCATCCGCCGCCTGTATGACGGGAGGATCCTCCTGCTGACCGGAGTGATGCGCGACAAGGAATATCCCGCGATGATCGCCACCCTATCGCCGCTGGTCGCACACGCCTTTTGCGTGGCGCCCGAAAACCCAAGGGCGCTCGATGCCGCGAGCCTTGCCGATGCCTGGCAGGCGGGCGGCGTGGATGCCGCAGCCTTTGGGACTGTTGAGGAGGCGATGCGCGCCGCCCTTTGCGAAGCAAGGGCGAGTGGCCTCCCCCTCTTTATCCTCGGCTCGCTCTACCTCTACCGCGAGGCCAAGGACGCCTTTCTGTTGGCCGACGCTTTGTAAAGTATTTTTTGCAACAAAGCAAAAAGCAGGCACCGGGGTGCTTGCTTTTTGCTTTTGGCTGCGAGTGCGAATTTTGAAGCCTGAAATCTTTGCGTTTTTCCTTTACAAGACGGGGGTTTTATGGTAGAATAATTACGTTCGTCGCAAAAACATCCGAAGGGAGGGGAGAGCCTTGCGCCTTGACAAGTTCTTTACGACAGTCGGTCTTCTTTCCCGACGCGAGACAGCGCTCGCGGTGCGGCGCGGCAGGATCACGGTAAACGGGGTGACGGCACGCTCGCAGGACATGGCGGTCGACCCCGAAGGGGACACCGTTACGTTGGACGGTGAGCGCGTTGCTTACCGCCGCTTCGTCTACCTTTGGCTGAACAAGCCCCAAGGGTACGTGAGTGCCACCGAGGACGGGCGGCTCCCGGTCGTGACCGAGCTTGCACCGCCCGAATACGCGCGGCTTGAGCTTTTCCCCTGCGGGAGGCTTGACCGCGATACGGTGGGGCTTTTGCTCCTGACGAACGACGGCGCGCTCGCCCACGCCCTCCTCTCGCCAAAGCGCGGGATCGCGAAGGTCTACCGCTTTACGACCGAGGCCCCCTTGCCGAAGGAGGCCGAGGAGATATTGGCGGCAGGGATCACCGCGGGGGGCGAGGTCTTTCGCAGTGCGCGTCTTGTGGCCGATGCCGATCGCAGGGGCGGTACCGTCACCCTCACCGAGGGGAGGTATCATGAGGTCAAGCGCATGATGGCGGCGCTCGGTGCGCCCATCAAGACGCTGGAGCGCATTGCCTTTGCGGGGATCGCGCTTGACGAGCGCTTAGCACGCGGCGAATGCCGACCGCTGACCGATGAAGAGATCGCACATCTCAGGACGGCCGCCGGTATGCCGAGAAACGATTAAAAGGAGAACACTATGGACATCATCAAGATCCTCGCCGAGGAGCTGAATATTCCCGCAGAGCGCGTGGAGAAAACCGTCGCTCTCATTGACGAGGGGAACACCATCCCCTTTATCGCCCGTTACCGAAAGGAGGTCACGGGTAACCTTGACGATATTGCTCTGCGCGCCCTTGACGACCGCCTCTCATACCTCCGCAAGCTCGATGAGCGCCGCGAGGAGATCCGGACGGCGATCGAGAATCAGGGCAAGCTGACCGACGAGATCACGCACGCCCTCTCGCTGGCTGTGACGCTGGTCGAGCTTGAGGACATCTACCGCCCCTTCAAGCAGAAGCGCAAGACGCGCGCCTCGGTGGCGCGTGAGCGCGGTCTTTCGCCGCTGGCTGAGCTGATCCTTTCGCTCCCTCCGGCGCTTGAGCGCCCCCTCGCGGAGGAGGCCGCCGCATACGTTGATGAGGAGAAGGGGGTTCCCGATGCCGATGCGGCCCTCGCCGGTGCCTCGGACATCATTGCCGAGGATATCTCCGACTGCGCCGAGTACCGCAAGCTGCTCCGTGATTTTGCGTTTGAGGCAGCCGTGCTGGAAACCCGCCTTGCCGACGAGGAGAAGGAGAACAGCAAGATCTACGCCGACTACGCCGAGTACCGCGAGGAGGTCAAGACCATCAAGGGGCACCGCGTTCTGGCGATCACGCGCGGTGAGCGCGAGGAATGCCTGAAGGTCACGATGACGCTCGACCGCGATGCGGCACTCGCCCGGCTGCTGTCACGCGTGATCACAAATAAGGAAAGCCCTACGGCTGCCTTTGTACGGGCCGCCGCCGAGGACAGCTACGACCGCCTCATCCTCCCGTCGCTTGAGCGCGAGGTGCGCGCCGAGCTTTTTGACGAGGCGAGCGAAGGGGCGCTGAAGGTGTTTGCAGGGAACCTCCGCAATCTGCTCCTGGCCGCCCCGCTGAAGGGCAAGACGGTGCTGGGCTATGACCCCGGCTACCGTACCGGCTGCAAGCTGGCCGTCGTCGATAAGACCGGCAAGGTGCTGGACACCGCCGTCATTTATCCGACCAAGCCGCGCGAGGAGACCGAAAAGAGCAAGAGGACCGTGCTCCGTCTTATCAAGGCCTACGAGATCGACGTCGTGGCCATCGGCAACGGCACCGCCTCACGCGAGAGCGAGGCCTTCATCGCCGACACCCTGCGTGACTGTGACCGCAAGGTGGCCTATACCATCGTCAGCGAGGCGGGCGCGAGCGTGTACTCGGCCTCCGAGCTTGCCGCGAAGGAGTTCCCCGACTTCGACGTGACCGAGCGAAGCGCCGTTTCGATCGCGCGGCGGCTGCAGGATCCCCTTGCCGAGCTTGTCAAGATCGACCCGAAGGCCATCGGCGTTGGGCAATACCAGCACGATATGAAGCAGAACCGCCTGACCGAGGCGCTTGACGGCGTTGTCGAGGACTGCGTAAACAGCGTGGGCGTTGACCTCAACACCGCCTCCTATTCTCTGCTCTCGCACGTGGCGGGGATCAACGCAACGGCGGCGAAGAACATCGTTGCCTACCGCGAGGAGCATGGCGAATTCAAGAGCCGCGCCGCGATCCTGAAGGTGCCGAAGATCGGTGAGAAGGCCTTCCAGCAGTGCGCCGGATTTTTGCGCGTATCGGGCTCCTCCGAGGTCCTCGATAACACGGGCGTTCACCCCGAATCCTATGCCGTGGCGCGCGCGCTGCTCGGTGAATTTGATCTCACCGAGGCGGACGTACGCGCGGGGGGCATCGGAAGCCTGCGGGCCCTTGCGATGGCGCGCGGCACAGAGAAGCTCGCGAGGAAGCTTGACTGCGGCGAGCCCACTCTGCTCGACATCATCGGGGAGCTTGAGAAGCCGGGGCGCGACATCCGTGACAGCGCGCCGCCGCCCGTCCTCCGCACCGACGTCCTGACGATCGACGACCTTGAGGAGGGCATGGTGCTGACCGGCACCGTCCGCAACGTTGTCGACTTTGGCGCCTTTATCGACATCGGTGTGCATGACGACGGCCTTTTGCACGTTTCCGAGATGAGCGACCGCTTTGTCAAGAACCCGTCCGACGTTCTGAAGGTCGGGGACGTCATTGAGGTACGCATCAAGGGCGTCGACAAGAAGCGCGGACGGATCTCCCTGACGAGAAAGACGCCGAAGGGGCAGTAAATTCTAATTTATTAGAGATAATTCAAACGCATTTCTGTGGGCTTTTCCGCAGAAATGCGTTTTTTGTGCAAAATCTACAAAAGCGGAAGAAAAAGTTCAGAGGGTTGGCCTCTTTGCAAAGGACGGCTTTTTTGTTATAATAATAGACGTAAAAATTTGAACTCAAAAGGAGTTACGCTATGGCAAGTCTTTCCCTGAAGCATATTTACAAGAAGTATCCCGGCGGCGTCACCGCGGTTTCGGACTTCAACCTTGAGATCAAGGACAAGGAGTTCCTCATCCTCGTTGGCCCTTCCGGTTGCGGTAAGTCCACGACGCTCCGTATGGTCGCCGGCCTTGAGGAGATCTCGGAGGGCGAGCTCTGGATCGGTGATACCCTCGTCAACGACGTGGCGCCGAAGGACAGAGATATCGCGATGGTGTTCCAGAACTATGCTCTTTACCCGCATATGACGGTTTTCGAGAACATGGCGTTCGGCCTGAAGCTCCGCAAGGTGCCGAAGGAGGAGATCAAGCGCCGCGTTGAGGAGGCCGCCCGTATCCTCGATATCAACCACCTCCTTGAGCGCCGCCCGAAGGCCCTTTCGGGTGGTCAGAAGCAGCGTGTTGCTCTCGGCCGTGCGATCGTCCGTAACCCGAAGGTCTTCCTCCTTGACGAGCCGCTTTCGAACCTTGACGCAAAGCTCCGTGCCTCGATGAGAACCGAGCTCACGAAGCTCCACAAGAAGGTCGAGACCACCTTTGTCTACGTTACCCACGACCAGGTCGAGGCTATGACGATGGCAACGCGCATCGTCGTTATGAAGGACGGTCTTATTCAGCAGGTCGATACTCCTCAGAACCTCTACGATTACCCTGTCAACCTCTTCGTTGCCGGCTTTATCGGCACGCCTCAGATGAACTTCATCACCGCGAAGCTCGTTGAGGAGGGCCAGGATCTTTACGTCACCTTTGGCTCGAACAAGGTCAAGGTTCCCGCCGAGAAGGCCAACAACCCCGCCCTCAAGGAGTATATCAACCAGGAGGTCGTTGTCGGTATCCGCCCCGAGTGCCTGCACGATGATCCCGTTCACGTCAACTCGATGCCCGACAGCGTGATTAACGCGACTGTTGAGGTCACGGAGCTGATGGGTGCCGAGATCTACCTGTACCTCAGCTTTGACGGTCAGGAGGATGCCACCAACGGCAAGAACATCATTGCCCGTGTTTCGGCCCGTTCGACCTCGCGCGCCGGCGACCAGATCCAGATCGCCTTTGAAACCAACAGAATGCATATTTTTGATAAGGACACCGAGCGCTGCATCGTCCACTGAGACACAATTCTTTAAGCATAAACGAAAAAGAGCAGATTTTCATCTGCTCTTTTTCTATTGCCGTTTCCGCCCTCCGACGTACCGTTGTACGGCGAGCACGGTTGTGTTCAGCTCCGTGAAAGAGCGCGATTTATGCCCGCGACTCGCTCACGGGGCAGAAATTGATGCTATTTTGCGGAGGCGGACACTGCGAAGCCGTATGCAGGAATACGGCGAGCACGGTTGTGTTCGGCTCCGTGAAAGAGCGCAATTTATGCCCGTGAGAGTTTGGCGTAGGTGGCCATGAGCTTCTTCCTCTCCCCACTATCGAAGGCTACCTCGTAGAGGGTATCGCCGCCCATCGGGCGGACGGTGAGGACGGTGCCGGTGCCAAAGAGAGCGTGGGCAACACGGTCGCCTGCGCTGAAGGTAGCGATGGGGGCGGAGGGGCGCGGTGTGGGGGTGGTGCCAACCGTCGGGCGGCGGTAGAATTCGCCGGTCTTGGGTTCGGAGGGGCGCTGTGCGCCGTAGGCGGGACGGGCGGGGGGCGCGGGGGTGCGG
>JAZQVJ010000265.1:0-5574 GCA_045631785.1 Eubacteriales bacterium | reverse complement strand
ATGAGCATTTTTATGAATGGAAATGGGATGAAAAAAGTCATTTATAAATATAAGTTGGAATGAAAAATGGCTTGTATTTAGGATTGAATTTTCATGAGAAATGGATGATGAAAACCCATTTATAAATATAATTTGGATTTGAAAATGACTTATGAAAATAAGTGAGAATTGAAACCGAATTATAAACATAAGTGAAGATTGAAATCGACTTATGAATATAAGTGGATTATGAAAATGGATTATAAATACAAGTGAGATATTTTTTTGGATTATATGATGAAAAAATCATGATATCCATGAGAATAAAAATCCTTGCCCTGAATTCAATGGAGAAAAAATGCATGAACATCTATCGGGTCTTGTATAAAAGAAAAACGGCAGGAAATTTCCTGCCGTTTTTCTTTTGATAGAAGACTCAGACGATGGTCTTTCTCAGCCACTCCAGCGTGCAGTTCACCATATGCTTACCGGTTTCTGCGCTGGCCTCCTTGGCGCTTTCGGCAAACCATTCGGTGTTGCGCTCACAGCGGCTAAGATCCACAAGCTCGGGATAGGTTCCCATCAAAAGGCTGGTCTCCCATTTTCCCGCATGGTCAAAGCCGCCGCACTTGATCTGCGCATCAGCCCCGATCAGGGGAATGACCTTGATGTAAGAGAAGGGATCATCCTCGCTACCCATATCCTCGTAATAGGAGGCATAGGCATCGCTGCCCCACCAGCCCTTTCCGAGCTTTTCTTCCATGTATTCCATGGTTACCTTCTTGGCGGCCTTGTGGCAGGCAATGGTCATAGGCATCAGCCCTGCGCCCTCGGTCTGATGATGGGCCACAAGGTAGATGTTCTTATGGCCTGCGTTGATCATAGACTTCAGTATGTAGTAAAGGTAATTGACATAGGCATCCTCGTCTACGTGGAAGTGGCTGGGCTTGGGAGCGCACACGGCGTACGATGCCACACCGTACCAGATAGGAGGGCAAACGACGATCTCCTTTTCCTTTTCCAGCTCTCGGAGGCACCCGGTAATTACGAGGGTATCGGTTCCGCACGAAGCATGGCGGGCATGGTACTCCAACGTACCGATCGGGATCACAAAGGGAACCTTGCGATCTACTGCGTCTTGGATCTCATCATATAGCATTTCAAGCATTTGCATGGCTGTTTTCTCCTGTTCCTTTTAATTGATATGAATATTATATGCAAAACAGCCGCAAAAGTCAAGAGAATGGACCATCAAATCCACAAAAGCCGACGGTTCTTGTTTTTGGGGAAGAAACGCTTTGCTATCTTTCCGGCGATAAAATAAGGCGGAAATAGAAGGAATTGGCGCTTTTTGTTCAAGATTTATTAAAAAAATCCTCACAGGTTTTCAAAAAAGCCGCAGGAACCTCTTGACAGGGCCGATACTTCGTGATATGATGTATATCGTAAGGGGGAGTATGATTTGGATATTCAACTGAAGCGCGGTCTTTTGGACGTGTGCGTTCTGACCGCTATAAAAAATGAGGACTCCTACGGCTATAAGATCATTAAGGATATGAAGCCGTATGTTGAGATGTCGGAGTCGACACTGTATACGATCCTAAAGCGCCTTGAGCTTTCGGGCATGCTGACGGTGCGTACCGCTGAGTACGGCGGGCGACTCCGCAAATATTACCATATCACAAGGGCCGGCCTTGGCCGCATTGAGGACTTCAAGGAGGAATGGGGCGAGGTCATGGCGATGTATCAATTTATCACCAAGGAGGACGGCGGAAATGAATAAGAGGGACTTTATCGCCGCGCTACGGAGGCGCCTTTCGGGCTTGCCGACGCAGGAGCTTGCCGAACGGCTTGAATTTTACAGTGAAATGATCGACGACCGCATGGAGGAGGGGCTCACCGAGGAGGATGCCGTTCGCGAGATCGGCACGCTTGACGAGGTCGCCGACCGCATCAGGGAGGAGATCGGCGCGGACGAGCTTCTTTCTGAGCATGAGGTCGAGATGAAGGGCCTTGGCCGTGGGCAGCTCGCTCTCCTCATCCTCTCGTCACCGCTTTGGATCGCTTTTCTCGCTCCGGCCCTCGTTGTGATGCTGGCGGGGTATATCGTTCTTTGGGCGTTGGTCGCTGCCCTGTGGGCAGTTGAGCTTCCGTTCTTCATCCTATCCATGATCTCAAAATTCCTGCTGATCGCGTGTTTAGCGGCTACCAAGGGCGCATGGCCTCTGACAAAGGGCGGCATTCTTGGCGTTAAAAAAGTCTTTCAAAGAAAGGAAACACTCTGATGCGTATTCCATTTAAGCGCCTTTTTGTCCTGCCGGTCCTCGGCATGATGGCACTTTCTCTCTCGGCCTGCACGCAGGAGGCTGCCGTCCCTCGCGGCTATGAGGCCAAGACCTATGCCGTTACCGAGGAATTTCATTCGATCTCGATCGCCTCGAGGACGGCCAATATCACCTTTGTTCCCACATCGGACGGCACCTGCCGTGTCGAGTGCGCCGAGAAGAAGCGCCTCTCCTATGCGGTCGGTGTTGAGGAGGGTGTGCTGAAGGTAGCGACAGAGGACCTGCGTGTGTGGTACGAGAGGATTTTTAACCGGAGGGCCCCGGCCCTCACCGTGTATCTCCCGAAGACCGTATACGATGCTCTCACGATCCAAGGATCCACGGGAAGCATCACGCTTCCCGCCGACTTTACCTTCGGGAGCATGGATATTGAGTTAAGCACGGGCGACGTTGCGTGCTATGCCTCTGCCACGGGGGAAGTGAAGATCCACGGCTCGACGGGTGACGTCCGTCTTGAGGACGTCACGGTGGGCTCGCTGGATATTACGGTATCGACGGGCGCCGTAATCCTTACCCGCGCCTCGGTGACGGGCGATGCCTCCGTCCGGGTTTCCACGGGGGATATCACCGCGACCGACGTCACGGCAGGCAGCTTTGCGTCGAAGGGCACCACGGGCCACGCTACTCTTGCGAATATCACCGCCACCGGCGTGTCGATCGAGCGCAATACCGGCCGCACGACACTCGCGGGCTGCGAGGCCACCGACATTGCTCTTGAAAATTCGACGGGTGATGTGAAGCTGACCGACGTGCGTGCCGTTCGCCTCAAAACCGAGGCCGGCACGGGCGACCTTACCCTTACGAACACCGTCGCTACCGAAATGCTTACCGTAAAACGAAGCACGGGTGACGTGAGGTTCGTCGATTCCGACGCCGGTGAGATCCTGGTTGAAACCGATACCGGCAGCGTGGAGGGAACCCTGCTTACGGAGAAGGTCTTTATCGTGCGGACCGATACCGGCAGGATCGACGTCCCCGAAACCGTGACGGGGGGCAAATGCAAGATCACAACAGACACCGGGAAAATAATCATTGACATAAAAGCCCAATAACCGTAAAAAGGAGTGCCTCCCGGCACTCCTTTTCGTTTTGCAAAAGGCCCGATCGCGCAATCGGGCCTTTTGGTTATGAAATTACCTTTTCTCATTATTGCGGATCACCTTTTCGGGGAATACGGACGCCTCTATCAAATCCGCAGGGGCGATCTCAAGGGCATCGGCAATGTTAAAGAAAACCTCGAGAGAAAACGGGCGGGCAATACCGGTAGCCTCGATGGAGCTGATATGGGAACGACTGACATTCGCCCTTTCTGCCAACTGCTCTTGGGAAAGACCGCGCATCTTGCGAAGGGCGGAGATGGCAATGCCCAACTGAATATATCGGTCACGATTCTTAAATTCCGCATCCTTGCTCATATACATCACCCACCTTTATGATAATTATACTTTTTCCTTCCGGAAAGTGCTGTATTCAAACAAAGGCATTTGACTAATATTTTGAGCAAAAGAATAAAATTTGTGGTATAATATTGTTGATGAAGATCAATAGGAAAGAAAATGTGTAAAGAATGGGGGTGTTGCGGTGGTTTGTTCCTTCTTTGGTCATAAAGACACGCCGAGCTTCGTTTATCCTATACTGGTAGATGTCATTCGCAAGCTGATAACGGATCGTGGAGTCACTCACTTTATGGTTGGTAATCAAGGTGCTTTTGACAGTATGGTGTTAAAAGTACTCCGTGAGGTGAAGGCATTGTATCCGCAAATATGTTACAATGTGGTTCTGGCATATGTGCCCGGTAAAAATGACAAGTACGAATTTTACACTCCTTATGAGACAGTTTTACCGGGGGGAATAGAAGCTGTTCCTAAGCGATTTGCGATCTCGTGGAGAAACAAGTGGATGTTGCGAGAATCGCAGATTGTGGTTTGTTACATTACCCACACGTGGGGTGGCGCTGCACAGTTCGTCGAATATGCAAAGAGGAAAAACAGGGAGATAATCAACCTTTTTAACGTATCGGAATAAAAGCAGAGATATGGGTATAGAAAAAAATAAGCCCCGGGTGGCACGGAGCAGGGAAAACCTGTTTGTGGGGTGCTAATAACAAATGCATGGCCGGCCCTTTACAAATTTCCTCATTTGTAGTATAATTGCGACATCCCCATTAAGAGGTGAGAAGATATGAACGAGAGCTTTGAAAAGGAATTTTATCTGCGTACCTCGGATTTTGACTGCCATATGCAGCTCCAGCCTGCCGCCGTCCTCGACCTTTTTCAGGACGTTGCCGGTGAGCATGCCCGCGTCCTCGGCATTGGGCGCGACGCGATGATGGCCGAGCAGCTTATCTGGGTGATCGTCCGCGTGCGCTACCGTGTCCTCGGCACGCCGCGCCAGTTTGACCGTGTCCGCGTCAAGACCTGGCCTCTGCCGCCGAAGCGGAGCATCTTCCAGCGAGAGTACATGATCATGGATAGGGACGGCACCCCCCTGGTGCTTGGCAGCTCGGAATGGGTGGTGATCCACGCTGAGCGCCGCCGCCTCGTGCCTGTCGGTGACGTTTATCCCTTGAAGGACGGCTTCCTGCCGGACCGCAATTTTGAGGACGGCTTCCCCCGGCTTAGTGACTTTGACGGCGAGGCCGAGGCCGAGGTGCGTCTGCCGCGCTTCACCGACCTTGATATGAACGGTCACGTCAATAATATCAAGTACGCGAACTATATCATGGATGCCGTTCGTCCCACCGAGGGCGAGAGCGTCGATGAGTTTCTCATCGAGTACCACCGTGAGGTCAAGGGGGATGCGCCCCTCACTCTCGCCCTCCGGAGAGAGGGGCAGTGCGCTTTCGTCAAGGGGGCGAATGAGTCCGGTGAGCGCATGTTCACCTCCCGCATTCTCCTTAAATAAATATCCCCCCGTCAAACGGGGGGTATTTCATTTTCGGGTAAAACCCTAAATGTTACTGGCGACGCGTCACGTGCGTTTTAGATTGGCCTGCCGGCCATGCAGTGTTTATTAGCTACCCGTGAACGGGTTCAGGAATTTTAGCCCCCCTCCGGGCAAACGAAACTTCAAAAAACAACCGATAGGGCGGATTTTTGATTAGTTGAGTTGCGCGGAGAGCGAAGCGCCGCGGGGGGAAAATAAGGGGGGGAGCCTCTGTATGTAAAAACCGCAACGTCTTTGCCTCTTCGCTTTCTTTTCTACCGCGCTCTCCTCCCCTACCCCTCCTCCCAGAGGAGGGCAATATGAC
>JAZQVJ010000264.1:0-8590 GCA_045631785.1 Eubacteriales bacterium | reverse complement strand
GTGGGGGTTACGAGGGGATAGCCGCGCTCGGTAAGGCGGCGGCAGAGATCGGAGGCACGGGTAATGAACTCGATCTCAGGGAGGATACGGAGGAGAAAGTCGGTGTTCTCAAGCACGTATTCGCCAACGATCGAGCGCCAGGAGCGCACCGAGGAACGGAAGACGTCGTCAAGCGCACCGTGAAAGGCGGTCGTCAGCGCATCGCGCCGATTCTCGTTCTGCCCCTTCAGGAAGGGAACGAGGGGGGCGATGGTGGTCATCGCATCGTTCTTAAAGCTTAAGCGAAGGATCTTATCTAAGACACGCCCCGACTTAAAGGGGGCGGAATTGACCGAGATCACGCCCGCCTCATAGGGGCGCATCGTGGCATCAAGGTTGACGCCCACGGTAATGCTTTTGACCTCGCGGATGCGCGAGGAGAGGGCGGCGAGGTCACGGTTCAGCGTTTCGTAATACTCGCTTGCGGCAAGGGTTTTAATGGTATCCGCAAAACGGCGGAAGGCGTCGCTCGCGAAGGGCTCGCGGATGGCGGAGAGCCCCTCGTTCAGCTGGGTGATGCAGCTGACGTAAAGCTCGACCTCGGTGATGCTGTAAAGGTAGGATTCGCCGGTCGGATCGTAGTCGGCCTCAAGGCGGCGCAGCTCCTGAATATCAAAAAGCAGGGGGAGGATGTCGCAAAGCGTCTTTCCGAGAGAGGGGAAGCTCCGTAGGTCGGCGAAAACCGACTGGCGGTAAGCAATGACCTCGGGATCGGCCGTGAAAAAGGAGGCGAGCGAGGAGTTTTTCAGTGCAAGGAGGGAGGCAAGCCCCAGCTCCGCCGTTACCTCGTCGGTAATGGTTACCTGCTGTGCGCTACGCTCGCGCTCCTCGCTCTCGCGGTCAGGATAAAGAAAGCTCAGGTAGTTCTGTTCCACGGCAAATTCCTCCCACTCCATACGTATCTATGTTAAGTATAGCATAGCGGCCGGGAAAAAGCAAGAAAGAAAAGAACGGAGATCCCGAGGATCGCCGTTCTTTTTGTTATACGCAAGGAATCAGACCTCTCCGTCCGGGATGTACTCCATAATATCGCTGATGCTGCAGTCGAGGGCGGCGCAGAGCTTATTCAGCGTTTTGCTCTCGATATTGTCGTTGGCCTTTAATCTGCGGATGGTTTTGCTGTCAATGCCGCAGCGTTCGCGAAGACGGTAGGTGCTGAAGCCCTTTTTCTCCATCGTTTCTCAAAGCTTATCAAAAACAATCATTGTATAACCTCCCCTATTGACAATTATTATGGGGGTTATAATCTTATTTATTAAGGGGATATAATCCCCATATAGAGGGATGAAGGATACAGGGGGTAAAAGAAAAAGCCGGATATGCACAAGGCATACCCGGCAGGGTAAAGGGAAAAGAGGGAAACTTAGTTAATCGTGTTGTTTTCGAGCTTCGCGCTGTCAACGGCCTCACCGACGATGGGGTTACCGTCATGCTCGGCATCGGTCGCATACTCCTTATAATTGACGTCGTTGTCGATCGTAAGCGTCACGTTCTTGACGGTATTGCCCGCGGCATACACCGAGGTGTTGGCATAGCCGAGGATGCCGCCGAAGTCGCGGTAGGCCGTAATGCTACTATCCATGACGGTGCAGTTGGTAATGTTCAGGGAAACGGCGTAGCCGGCGATGCCGCCTGCCTTGTCACCGTTATCGCCGGTGGCATCGGTGTCACACACCACCGTGGAGTTCTTGACGGTGATGCCGTCGATGGTGGCATTGGCGATCTCGTTGCCCTCCCAGCCCACGACAACACCGACATAGTGGGTGCCGGACACATAGGCGCCGTCAAACACGATATCCTTGACTACGGCGGTGGATTGGAGGCCCTTGAAGAAGCCAACGTCGCTTTCGCCGGTAACGGTCAGGTTAGAGATGGTGTGGCCCTGACCGTCGAAGGTTCCGCCAAAGCCGTTGACGGGAGTCCAGGCAATGCCCGCAAGGTCAATGTCATCGGCAAGGACGACCTTGGTACCCCCATAGCTTTTGCCGGCGTTGACCAGCTGCCCGAATTCTACAAGCGACCGGGCGGAGCCGATCTCGTAGGTAACCTCAACGCCCTCGTAGGACGGCAGGCCCTTAACAGCGTACTGGTCGCCGCCAAAGAGCTGATCGAAGGGCATGACCTCCATATGATGCACGGTGCAGGTGGAGTGGTCGTAGTCGGCAGCGATACCGTCATACTGATACCCGGGCTCCACGCGGATGCCCCGACCGCCCTGGGGACGGCAGTAATGATAGTTGGCCCAATCGCCGTAAATGACCTCAACGTTGGTGCAGGTAATGTTGTACTGCGTCATATCCGGGTAGTTCACACCGTTCACGGTGGTGGTCTTTGCAAGGCGGCCGATGATCATGCCGGACATACGGTAGTTATAGTAGTCGTAGGACGCCGTCACGTCGTTATAAGCATCGAGGCGGCAGGCGATCGTGACGTTTTCAAAATTGTAGGTCGCACCGGGCTCACCCTGGCCGACGATACCGCCGATGCTGCTGTCAAAGGAGCCCCAAAGACCGCCGAGCACGGTATCCTCGTCGATCGTGATGTTCTTGAAGGTGTAAGTGCCCTCGCCCGACCAGCCGATGATGCCGCCAAGGCCGTTGTTGTAGGTGGCAAGATCGGTGTCGGCGATCGTAATATTCTCAAACACGCAGTCACCCTCGGCGCTGCCGGTAATACCGCCGACGTCGCCGCCCTCAACAAAGCACTCGGCGCCCTTGATGGTGACGTTCTTGACGGTGGCATCCTCGATGGCGCCGAAAAGGCCGACAGAGCCGTAGTGGTACCAATCATAGCCGAAGGCCCAGCCGCTTTGATAGACGTTCTCGACGGTGTGTCCCCCGCCGTCAAAGGTACCCTTAAAGGGGACGGTTTTGCTGCTTCCGATAGGGGTAAAGCTTACGGGATCGCCGTTTTCGTCGTAGGCCCTAAGGTCAAGGTCCCCCTCAAGACGGATGGTCTTGCCCTCAAAGGTGTTGCCCTCCGCAACGAGCGCCGTAAGGCCGGCAAACTGCTCCTCCGAGGAGAGCGTGAACTCGGTTTTGGTTTCGTCGTACCAGGTGGTATCGGCGGTGCCGTCCCAAAGAATGATCTCCTCGCCGCCCGTCACGTCGGAGTTGCCCTGTACCGCTTCCACCGTGATGCTGATGGCGGCAGAGAGCCCCTGATAGGCATTGCCCGCTTCCTTCGGGAGCTTGACCGAAACGGCAACGGCAGGCATATTCTCGCCGGTTTCAAGGCCTGCCCATGCCGAGGTATAGCGAGAGATCGAGCGATATTCGGTGCCGTTCACCGTCAGAACCAGCCCGGACATCAGCGCCGTGCCATCGGTGCAGGCGATCTTGACACGATATTTCACGTTGACGTTGCTTTTGTTGGTTCCGACAATGCGGAAGCTGATCTCGTCGCCGGGGACGATGCGGTCAAGCGCCAGCTTGCCATCCGTGAAGGAGGCGGAGCCGCCGGCCGTAAAGTGACCGTCGGTGTACCATTCGCCGTCCGGAGTATCGAGAGAACGGGTGCGGATATCCGCAAGGTCGGCGGTCATCTCTACCGTGCCTGCATTGACGGCAATGTTGACCTTATCCTCGCTCGTAAAGAGCGCAAAGGTCGATCCCGTGATCAGAGAAAGGCAGAGGACGATCGTCAGAATCGAGGAGAGAAGTGCTTTCTTTTTCATAGTAGATCCTTTCCAAAATATCGTTTTAGCCCACAAGAGAAGAAATTTTGCAGGCCTTTGTATATAAAGCCAAGGTCATTCCCCTGACGTTGCTTGTGTCGCTACGATAATGAAATCAAGCCCGGCCGTCGAGCCCTTGGCGGCGTTGTTATCGCTCCTGTCGGGGAACTCGATGCGAAGACCGAAGCTTTGGCTACTCTCGTTGGCTCTCATGCTCCCCTCAAGCAGGATCGCGCCGTCCGAAAGCTCGGCGAGAGGGAGAGCCGTTTCGGTACCGTCGGCGCTCCGCAGAATAACCAGCAGCTGGTCTGCAAGGGCGGTCCTCTCCGCGGATGCTCGCAGCTCAATGCGGTAATCCACGTCAACCGTTCCACGGTTCCGCAGCTCAAGGGTAGCGTCAAGGTAGCACCCCGGTACAAGGGCGGCGTTCCCACCGTCACCGAAGAGCTTTTCCTCGGCGGTGCCGCCAAGATCGACCTCCTCGCTCAGCACCGTGCGCTCAAGATAGCCACCGTCACCGGGGACACAGTAATCAAGCTCGGTCCGTACAAGATCCAGCTCGAGAGATCCTGCAAGCAGATGAGGGGGTTCATCCTCTATATCACTGAGGACGGTGTAGGCTACAATTACTCCGGCGCAGGCGAGGATCAGGAACATCGCCACGCCAAAGATCCATTGTCTCATGAAGCCCTCCTTTTTTTAAGCTATTGCGGTTTGTCTTCCTCGGTAGGGGGCGTGCCTCCCTCGCCCTCAAGCTCGGCCAGGCGGCGGCGCAAAGCGTCAAGCTCGGCGTTTGTGCGCTCCTGCTTTACCGCCGCCCGCAGGCCGGCAAGCTTGATCACCTCGAGGAGAATGATGATGGCACAGGGGATCATCACAACGAAAACGATGCCCGCTTTGGTTTGCAGAATAGAGATGAGGATGCCGAGGGGATAGCACTGTCCCCTCACGCGCCCGATGACGTAATTGCCCCCCGTCTTTTTTGAGGTGTCGATCGTTTGGTATAGGGTATCGGCCTCGGCCGCTTTGTTGTCGCCCGCCAGCTGCAAGAGATAGCCTCCGTCCCTATTCCTTTCAATCGAAACCAGGCGGTGAGTGATGGTGACCTGCGTATCATAGACGTAGCGGAAGGTAAGCACGTCACCGACCTTAAGCGAGCCATACCACGCCTCGGCGGCCTCATCGCCCGTTGGGACCGATTCGACGATCACCATAGAGCGCTTCGGGATCGGGCCGACGGCAAAGCCGTCGGTGGGGGTTGCTTCGCAACGCTGCATGGAGTCTGAGGTCACGACGAAAAGGCGGTAGCCAAGCACCTCGGCGGCTCCGTAAGGATCCTTCCCGGCGGAGAGAAGCAGAATCGCCGCTAAGGTGGAAATAGCAAGGAAGCTAAAGAAGAAGGCATTGAGGAGAATAGAGGCGATCCGTTTGAGCTTCTTTTTCGTCATATGTATGCCTCCTCCGGGGGTGCGCCACCGGCATTACCGCCGGGTGGGCCCTCCCGTGATCCCAAGCTCACAGGCGGAGCACACGTGGCGCCCCTCGGGTATCACACTGCCGCAAATCACGCAGGTGGTATCATCGGGCCTTGGGGGCTCTTCCTTCGGTTGCTCGGCGAGAGCGCAGCTCTCGATCCTTTGAATTTGTTCTTTTTCGGTTCTTCTTTTGAAATGAAACATAATGAGAGTTATGTGGTCATGCCATCTGCGGTTTTGTTCCTTTTGGCGTTCTTTACAAAAAAATAAGCACAACAAAAAAACCTTCCGTGCATTTTTTCAAATTGAAAAAACGGAAGGTCCTTTGTCGTTCTTATTTATCTGAAAAATTTGAAAAAGGTATTGACTTTTCTATGCAGTTGTAGTATTATGATGCTTCAAGTCCCGCTATGTACCAAGGCCCCCGAGGCCGCATGACCACATAACTCTCATTATGTTTCTTTTGAAAGTCCACATAACTCTCATTACGTGATGTTTACGTCCCCGATGCTTTGGCGTCGGGCTTTTTTTATACGATGAGCCGCAGGTGCTCCATTTTGCGGCGATGCTCGTCGCAGGTGGTGGTGATATAGATGCGTGTTGTGTTGATGTTAGCATGTCCCAGGATATCGGCAAGCTTGGCAATGTCTTTCTCAATTTGGTAAAAGCTTCTGGCAAAAAGGTGGCGGAGATTATGGGGGAAGACCTTCTCGGGTGGCACGCCGGCCTCCCGGCAAAGTCCCTTCATTTCCTTCCATATAGTATATCGGCTGACGGGGGCGCCGCTTTTCGTGATGAAGACGGCTCCTTCACGGATGCCCTGCCCCTCGGCATAGCGCAGAAGGCGGCGCTGCAGCTCGCGCACAAGGAAGATGCGGCGGCGCTTCCCCTTGCAGTTGACTGTGGCCTCTCCCCGGCGCACGGCGGCAACGGTGATATAGCATAGCTCGCTGACGCGGATGCCGGTGCCGCAAATGGTCTGTATGATGAGGTGCAGCCGTTCGTTTTTTCGGCTCCTCGCGGCCTCAAGCAGCCGAAGATACTCGGCGCGCGTCAGCTCACGCTCCTGTGGGCAGAAGGCGTCACGCTGGACGCGGAATTGCTTGATGCAAAGCTCGTGACGGCCGAAAAAACGCAGGAAGGCGTTGGTGGCGGCGATCATGGAATTGGCACTCGTTACCGCATAGCGGTCGCCAAGACGCTGCTTATATTCGAGCAGGGTATCCTTGTTGATCTCTCTGTCCTTGGCAAAGGCGGCAAAGTGGCCAACGTCGTGCAGATATTTGGCGATCGTGGCCGCACTCCGTTCCTCTTGCCTCAAGAACAGAGCAAACCGTTTCAGTGCATCGGCACTGATCCTCAGATACTTCATAAGATCCTCCTTTTTTGTATCTATTTTTCTTCATATTCTTTAGTATGCTATCCTTTCCTCTTTTCTTATGCGGATAAAAAATGCGGGAGATACGCTGTCAAAGCGTATCTCCCGCATTCATTCGGCAGGAAATCACAGAGTACGCACGCGGATGACGCCCTCGATCTTCATGAGGGCATCCTCGGTGCCGGTGGGGACCTTCTCGTCAAGCTCGAGGATCGTGTAGGCATAATTGCCCTTTGAGCCGTTCGAGAGATTGGCGATGTTGATGCCATGCTCGGAAACGTAGCCGGTGATGCTGTTGAGGACGTTCGGGACGTTTTTGTGAAGAACGCAGATGCGTGCCGCGCCGTTGTGGGGGATCGAAACGGCGGGGTAGTTCACGCTGTTTCTGATGTTACCGCACTCAAGGTACTCGACAAGCTCGTTGGCGGCCATCACGGCGCAGTTGTCCTCGGACTCGACCGTCGAGGCGCCGAGATGGGGGATGGTCACGATGCCCTTCACCCCGATCGTCTCCTCGGTGGGGAAGTCGGTCACATACGCGGCGATCTTACCGCTGGCAAGCCCCTCCTTCACCGCCTCGGCATCGACAAGGTCAGCACGGGCGAGGTTCAGGATACGGACACCGTCCTTCATCTTGGCGATGGTGTCGCGGTTGATCATCTTCTTGGTATCGGGGGTGGCGGGGACGTGCAGGGTGATGTAATCGGCGGTGGCGTAGATATCATCAAAGCTTGCGGCACGGGTGACGGCGCGCGAAAGGCTCCAGGCACCGGCAACCGACAGGAAGGGGTCGCAGCCGACGACGTTCATCCCAAGGTTAACACCGGCGTTGGCAACCATACCGCCGATGGCACCGAGGCCGATGACACCGAGCGTTTTGCCGAGGACCTCGCAGCCAACAAAGGCACCCTTGCCCTTTTCGACGGCCTTGGCCACGTCCTCGCTGCCGGCGAGGGTGTTTGCCCATGCGATGCCGCCCACCACGTCACGCGAGGCGAGGATGAGGGCGAGGACGGCCAGCTCCTTCACGCCGTTGGCGTTGGCGCCGGGGGTGTTGAAAACGACAATGCCCTCCTCGGCACAGCGGTCAACGGGGATATTGTTGACACCGGCGCCGCAACGGGCGATGGCAAGCAGCTCGGGCTCAAAGGCCACGTCATGCATAGCGGCCGAGCGCACCATGATCGCCTCGGCACCGACCTCGTCGGCACTGACGGCGTAGCGGCTCTTGTCAAACACATCGGTACCGACCGATGCGATCTTGTTCATCAGCTTGATCTTCATGTCCTTACTCCGCGGCCTTCGGATTTGCGGCCGCAAACTCCTTCATAAATTTGATGAGAGCCTCGACACCCTCGACAGGCATCGCGTTGTAGATCGAGGCACGCATACCGCCGACCGAGCGATGGCCCTTCAGGTTCTTGAGGCCGGCTGCGGAGGCCTCCTTGGCAAACTTCTTATCAAGCTCCTCGTTGCCCGTGACGAAGACGACGTTCATCATCGAACGGCTCTTCTTATCGACGGGGGCAATGAAGTAATCCTGGCTGTCAAGGTAGTCGTAAAGCAGGGCCGCCTTGTGCTCGTTGCGGCGCTTGATCTCCTCGAGACCGCCGATGCTCTCGAGCCACTCAAAGACGAGCTTTGCCATATAGATGCACCAGCAGGGAGGCGTGTTATACATCGAATCGTTCTCGGCCATCAGCTTATAGTCGAGCATCGCGGGGACGGTCTCACCGGCGTTGCCGATCAGATCGTCACGGATAATGACGATGGTCACACCCGCGGGGGCGACGTTCTTTTGCGCGCCGGCGTAGATGAGGCCGAACTTCGTCACGTCAACAGGCTCGGAGCAGATGCAGGAGGACATATCGGCGACCAGCGGAACGTTACCGGTCTCGGGAATGTAGTAGAACTTCGTGCCGTAGATGGTGTTGTTGAAGCACATATGCACGTAGTCGGCATCGGGACGGATGTCGCTCGGCTTCACCTCGGGAACGGCGGTGAAGTTTGCCCCCGCCGAGG
>JAZQVJ010000263.1:0-7898 GCA_045631785.1 Eubacteriales bacterium | reverse complement strand
ATTGACAAGGACGATCTCGCCTTCGGCAAGCTCCCGCCTGCGGGCGAGGAGCCGGTCCGCACCTACGTCTTTGAGGAGCCGTCCCTCCCTGAAGGGGAGGAGGCTGACGGCGAGGAGATCACCGTCGGGCGCGAGGCCGCCTTTGTGGCCGCCGAGATCGCACGCCTTCTCCGGGACGGCCGCCGCAACGACGGGCAGAGGATCCGCCCCTCGGACATCGTTCTCCTTTTCTCGGCGCGCTCGCAGATGCCGGCCTTCCGACAGGCTCTTGAGGGGATCGCGCGCGTGTCCACCGATGCCGACGGCGACTTCTTCCTCTCCCCCGAGGTGCTTTTGGCCCTGTCGCTACTCAATACCGTCAATAACCCCCGGCGCGACGTGCCGCTGGCCGCCGCTCTGCGCTCGCCCGTGTTCGGCCTCTCGATGGAGGAGCTTGCCCTCGTCCGCCATGAGGAGAAGGGCGCCCCCTCGCTCTACGATGCCCTCACGGCCTACGTCGACCGCCATCCCGACTTCGGCAAAGGGCGGCGCTTCTTAGACCTCCTTGCCTCCTGGCGCCGCGTGGCCGAGGGCGAGACGGTCGCCGCCCTCTTGCTGACCGTCTATCACGACACCGCCCTTCTCTCGCTCTTTGGCGAGGGGAGTGAGGAGCATCACGACAACCTCTACCGCCTCTACGAATACGCACGCTCCTTTGAAGGCTCGTCCTACCACGGGCTCTACAGCTTCATCTCCTTCATCAACCGCGCGATCGAGGCCAAAAAGACGGTCGTTCCCCCCGCCCGCGAGGAAGACGATGACACCGTCCGCTTTATGACGGCCCACGGATCCAAGGGGCTGGAGTTCCCCGTTGTCTTTCTGTGCAACACCCAGAGAAGCTTCCGGCACGTCGAGAGAGCGACAAGTTTTATTTACGATAAGACCTACGGGCCGGCGGTGTGTCTGCTTTCTCCGGACGGGCAGGTGCGCCTCCGCACGCCGGTCTACGAGCTCCTCCGCCACCGCGAAAGACAGGCGACGGCCGAGGAGCAGATCCGACTTTTGTACGTGGCGCTCACCCGCGCGAGGGAAAGACTGTACGTGACGGGCACCTGCCGTTCGCTCGATACCCGGATCGAACGCGCCGAGGAGCTGCTTGCCTCCTTCACCGAGGATGCGGTGCTGGGCTGCAACAACTGGCTGTCCTGGATCCTCGCCCTGCGCGCCCGCGTTTGTGATCCGTACCTCTCGCTCTGCCACGCCGAGGAGAGCGACCGAGAGGAGGCCGAGGCCGCCGGGGCGGGCGCTCCGAGTGCATCGCAAGACCTATTGAAGGCTCCTCTGCCACCGGACATCGCCGCCGCCGAGGAGATCACCCCCGCCGTCCTTGCGAGCGCCGCGCGGCTCACCGAGCGCTTTTCCTTCGTCTATCCCGATTCCGAGGCATCGAGCCTGCCCGAGAAGCTGTCGGTTTCGCGCCTCTACCCGACGGTGCTGGACGGCACCGAGGACGGAGAAGCCCCCATAGCGCTTGAGCGAGAGCTCCGTCCTCACGTGCCGACCTTCCTCTCGGGGCAATGCGAGGACGAGGGCGCAAGGCGCGGCACGGCCACCCACCTTTTCCTGCAATTCTGCGACCTCACACGGCTCGCTGCGGACGGCGTTCTTGCCGAGCGCGACCGCCTTGTCGCCGCACGCTTTCTGCGCCCCGATGAGGCCGCGCTCGTGCGGTGCGACGAGATCGAGAGCTTCGTTGCCTCCCCCCTCTTCTCGGAGCTTCTTGCGGCCAAAAGGCTGCGGCGCGAGCTGCGCTTCCATTCCCTGCTCCCCGCCGCCGACTTCACGTCTGACCGAGATAAAAAGCGCGAGCTTGCCGCCTCGGGGCACACGATCCTCGTCCAGGGCGTCATCGACTGCATCCTTGAGGAGGAGGGCGGCTACGTCCTCATCGACTACAAGACCGACCGCACGCCCCCCGATCGCCGCGAGGCACGGCGCATGCTGATTGAGCGCCACCGCGAGCAATTATCCTATTATGCGGCCGCCTGCCGACAAATGTACGGCGCCCCGCCGCGCAAGATCCTCATTTATTCACTGGCCCTCGGCGAAAGCATTGAGGTGACGTAAAAAAGAGCACTCCCTCGGGAGTGCTCTTTTTCTTTTTGTTTTGCGGCGAAGCGAGGCGCGATTTTAGCCCGCGAGGTTCCGCGCGGTGGGAAAATTGATGCATCGGTTTGTCGGGGGGCACTGCGAAGCCGTATATGCCATACGGCGAGCACGGTTGTGCTCCCCGGCGAAGCGAGGCGCGATTTTCGCCCGCGAGGGCGTGGAGATAAAACGGATGAGAAGGTCCATGGGCGGGGACTGCGAAGGCGACCATGGCGGTCGTCGAGCATGGTCGTCCTCGCCCGTGGAGCTTATCGCCGTTTTAGCCCGCGAGGTCAGTCGGCGTTGGCGGCATCCAGCACCGCCTTCACCACACGGTCCCCGGCATACGCATCAAGCGTTGCAAAGTGGCCGTAGACCTCGGCGAAGGACACCGTGGTGTCGAACCTCGAGGCGGCGGAAACGTTGTACTTCTTCCCGTCGATCTCGATGAAGTACTTGAAGGCGTATTCCTTCGTCATTTCGTCCTTCTCGTAGGACATTCTGTCAAGAAGGATCGCGTAGTTGAAGGAGGTAACGGTGCGCCCGTCAGCCGTTGTGCGGTCGTAAAGCGCAAGCTCCTCACCGGCGGCGAAGACGAGCGCGCCCTCGGCGGCATCGTAGGTATACTTGACACTCGAAATAAGCTCGCCCGAGTACAGCTCGGCCGTCACGGAGACCGCCTTGCCGCCTGCCGCAAGCTTGGCAAGCAGGCCGGTATCGAGATCAAAGACGGCGCGGATGCCGGCGCGGTTGGCAACGGCAGCCCCGGTATCCAGCGCGACCTGATAGCCCGCGAAGGTCATCGAACGGTAAATGTCGGCGGTAGGCGCGATGTAAGCCGAAACGACGGCGAGGTTCTGCGCGTAGGCAGGATCAAACGTGGTCACGATATCAAGGGCGATGGGACCGAACACGGCAGGATCGACACCGATGAAGGCAGAAACGTCAAGGTTGAGCTTCTTCGCAAGGGCAAAGAACCTCGCGTTGACGCCGGCATCGGTCGAAACCACGAGATCAAGGGAATCGTAGTAGATCTCACCGATGGCCTCATTGAAGGTCTTCTGCAGCGCTTCCTTCGTGCTGCGGGTGATCGTGGCATCGGCAAAGCGCGCGTGGAGCTCGGCCTTCTGCTGGGGGGTGAGGTAAGCGTAAGAGGCGATATCCAGGCGGAACCACTTGGCAAGATCGGCGAAGTGGTTCTGCTGCATCTCGGCGAGCGTCAGGGCGCGGTCGTAGTAGCGCATCGCATAGATGCGGTGATCGCTGCCGTCGTCATAGCCGAGGAGCGTGCTGTTGCTGGTCGGCTTGGCGTCGGTCGCCTTGGCCGAGGCCTGCACCCCACCGTTGATGAAGAGATCGACCGTGAGGGATCCGTCATCGGCGGTGCGGTCTACCAGGATAGCGTACGTGTTGGCCACGGCGTTGGTCGAGCCCACGTTGAGCGAGGCACCCGTGAAGGCGGTGCTCTGGTACGCCATGTTTTTATCAGCGGCATAGAAGGCGCTGACAGTACCGTTGTTCTTCGTGAGGTACACATCCGAGAAGCTGAGGAATCTGTTGTGCGTGCCGGTCGGGTTGCCTTCGCCACTCGTCATCACGTACTCTGCCGTGAGGTGTCCCTTGGTGGGGATACCGCCGACCGTGAAGTACGGAGAAACCGAGAAGTATCTTTCGATCTGCAGGTAGCCACCGACCTCGCCGTCCTTAGCTTCAACGAGATAGCCCGCTTGGCGCTGGAGGGTACCGTCCCAGTCGTTGAAGTGAGCCGCGCCATAGAGATCGTCGGCCCAATATTTGACAACCGTGGACGACAGCGACACCTTTTGGTTCTTCCAGTAGGAGTTGATGGCGGCGGGGGCGGCGGTATTGTACGCCTCGACGGCAGCCTTGTACGCATCGGTGTAGCCCTGACCGTCCGCCACGGGGTTGGTCATGACCGTGTAGGTGTAGGTCGCCGTATCCTCCTTAAGGCCGGCCAGCACGGCCTCGGCATCGGCCCTCGTCGCGTAGATGGTGGCATCGGCCGACGTTACGCTCGTCCATGCACCGGTGCTTTCACTCCACACCTTGTCGCCGCTACCGTCAACGCTCACGTAGCGGACGATGATGAACTCGTTGTTCACCTTCATGCGCGGGTTCTCGTCGTTCCACTGCGGATCAAGACCGGGCGCCATAGGCGAACGGAGAGCCGCGGCAGCCTCGGGCGTGCCGGCCCAATACTTGTTCAGAACAAAGAAGTCAATGGCGTCGTAAAGACCGTCCTGCACATAGACCGTGTCGTAATCGTACTGGGCGGGGAGGAAGCCGGCAAGCTTTGCAAGCTCTGCCTTGACGAAGGCGTCAAGCAACTCCTGCGTCACTCCGTCAAGCGCCTGCTTATTGTCGGCGGCAAACTTCTTTTTGGCGGCGAAGGGAAGCGACATGAAGTCCTCGATCGCAAGCTGCTTATCGGCAGCCTTCTCAATGAAGGCGTCGAGATCGTCGTCCGCACCGCGGTAAGCATCGTAGTAATACGCTTTTTGGTAAAGCGCTTCGACATCGGCCTCAAACTCGGCGGCCGTCGTGTAGGCGGTGGCGGCGTTGTTCTCGGCGATGCCCTCGTAGACAGAGGTCATATTGCGCCCGGAGCTTACGACCTTTGCAACGGTATCAATGTCGGCGCGAACCGTCTTGGCAACGGCGATGAAGGCGTTGCGGGCGGCATCGTCTTCGCTTTCCAGCTTTTCGACGGCCTTGTTATAGGCGGCGGCCTCAAAGGCGTCGGCGACGGTTTCGCGATCGTCGGTAAAGTCAAGCCCCTTCAGCTGTTGGGCTACGGCAAGGCGATCTCCTTTGTCAAGAGTGCGGTAAGCCGAGATATCCAGGCGGAAGAACTTGGCAAGGTCAGCCGCGTGGTTCAGGGCGTATTCGTCGGGGGTAAGGCCGGTGCCGTCCACGCCCTCGACGCCTCTCTGGTAGTAGCGCATGGCGTAGATGCGGCTTTCAGCTACGTTTTCGTGGCCGAGGAAGGTCGCGCCGTTTGCCGCATTGCCATCGGTAGCCGGGACGGTCGCGATCTCTTCCCCGTTGATCCAAAGACCGACGGAGACCGAGATCTCACCTGTGGTACCGGCGCTGCGGTCCACGTAGATGCCGTACGTGTTCACAGGATCATGCGTGTAGCCGATGTCAAGAGCGGCATGGCTCGGGAGAGTCGCTCCTTCCGTGTACGTCAAACGGGGAGCCGTGGTCGGGTAGGAGCCAAAGGCCGTGATCTTGCCGTTTACCTTATTGAAGAGGACGTCAGAGAAGGAGAGGAAGGCCTTGATCTCACCGGTTTTGTTGTTCGCGTTGACGGGATTGTTGTCACCGCTCGTCATCACGTATTCCGCCGTAAGATGCCCACCAACGGGAATACCGCCCAGGGTGAAGTACGGCGTGGACGAGAAGTCCTTATCCATCTGCAGGTAGCCGCCGACCTCGCTGTCCTTGCCTTCCACAAGATAGCCGGGGAGGCGCTGGAAGGTACCGTCCCAGTCGTTATAGAACACCGTGCCATAGGTAGCCATGTCGGCGCTCATCGTGACCTTTCCGTTCCGGGCGTACGAGTGGATAGCCTTAAGGGCTTCGGTCTTATACGTCGCAACGGCGTTGCTGTAAGCCGTCGTCAGGGAGTTGTTCACAGGAGAAAGCACGACGTCATAGACGTAGATGTCGGTCTGCGTCTTTTCCAGGGTGTCAAGCACAGCCTTCGCCGCTTCCTTGGTCGTGTAGACGTAGGCAGCGTCGACCTTACTGACGTCCACCCACTGGTAGGTGCCGTCAGCCGTGCCGTTGTACACCTTGTCGTACTGACCGTCACCGCGGTTGTAGCGAACGATGACAAACTGATTGTTCAGCGTCGTGCGCTTGCCATTCCACGTGGAGTCAAGGCCGGGCGCCGTAGGCGAACGGAGGGCGGCATCGGCCTCGGGAGTGCCGGCCCAGTACTTGTTCAGAATGAAGAAGTCGTAGGCATCAACGAGGCCATCCTGCACATAGAGGGCATTGTAGTCCTCGGCGCTGAAGGACGGCTTCTCAGCTTCCCCGGCCGAGGCATCCTCGGCAAGAGCCGTAAAAGCGAACAACGGCACAGCCGTCATCACCATAGCGACGAGAAGAAGCATGGAAAGTACGCGCTTTTTCATGAGGGATCTCCTTTTTTGAAGGGTGTTGTGAATTTATTTTAATTTGCCGAGGCAAACGAAAACCAAAAGAGAAGCGGAGATATCTCTCCTATTATAGTAATTCATTGTACCATAGCGGGGCGCCGTTTGTCAATAGGCGAGGGAGGGTTTTCCTCGGTTTTCCATAGGAATATCAGCGTTTTCAAGGTACAAAAATCGCGTATATTTTTGTTGGTTTTCAACAAATGCCGGCAGAGCGCAATTCGGGCCCGCGAGAGGCCGCGCGAAGATAAAATTGATGCATCGTTTTGTCGGGAGGCACTGCGAAGCCGCACAAACCGTACGGCAACCGTGGTTGCCCCCTCCGTCACGCTCCGCGTGCCACCTCTCCCGGAGGGCGAGGCTTTTGGCTGTTGAGGCGCGGCGGCAAAGCTTATCGCCGTTTTACCCGCGACTTGCTCGCGAAGATAAAATTGATGCATCGTTTTGTCGGGAGGCACTGCGAAGCCGTACAAACCGTACGGCAACCGTGGTTGCCCTCTCCGTCACGCTCCGCGTGCCACCTCTCCCAAAGGGCGAGGCTTTTGGCTGTTGAGGCGCGGCGGCGAAGCGAGGTGCGATTTTAGCCTGCGAGAGGCCGCGCGGAGATAAAACGGATGAGAAGGTTTGGGGACGAACGCCGGGAAGCCGTATACGACATACGGCGACCGTGGTTGCCCTCTCCGTCACGCTCTGCGTGCCACCTCTCCCGAAGGGCGAGGCTTTTGGCTGTTGAGGCGCGGCGGCGAAGCGAGGTGCGATTTTGGCCCGCGAGGGGGAGGCGGAGATAAAATTGATGCATCGGTTTGTCGGGAGGCACTGCGAAGCCGTACAAACCGTACGGCAACCGTGGTTGCCCTCTCCGTCACGCTCCGCGTGCCACCTCTCCCGGAGGGCGAGGCTTTTGGCTGTTGAGGCGCGGCGGCGAAGCCTATCGCCGTTTACCCGCGACTTGCTCGCGGAGATAAAACGGATGAGAAGGTCCATGGGCGGGGACTGCGAAGGCGACCATGGCGGTCGTCGAGCATGGTCGTCCTCGCCCGTGGAGCTTATCGCCGTTTTAGCCCGCGACTTGCTCGCGGAGATAAAACGGATGAGAAGGTCCATGGGCGGGGACTGCGAAGGCGACCATGGCGGTCGTCGAGCACGGTCGTCCTCGCCCGTGGAGCTTATCGCCGTTTTAGCCCGCGAGGATTTGTATATTTCGATTGTCCCCTCTAGCCATGCCCTCTTTTCTCCCCCCTCCGCCGTCCGCGCTCCCCCCATGTGGCAAAATCCCCGGTTGCGAAATCGTTTTCTCTTTTGTTTTTTATGGCGCTTTTGTGCTTTTCGTTTCATGCGCCCCCTTGTTTTTCTCCCGTCGCGCGGCGCGGCTCCGGCTCGGATCTCGGACCGTCAATGTCCCCTTCCCTCTGCCCTTCTCTCGCTTTTCTTTGTACGAAACGATTTCTCTGAAAATATGCAGAATTTGGTAAAACGCCAAAAAACCGCGGAATTTCCCCCAAAAAACACGCCAAAACACGCAGAGAAAAGCAGGGCCAAAAACGCCGCCGCGCCGCCAAAGCGTCAGAGAACAAACGGCCGACC
>JAZQVJ010000262.1:0-4470 GCA_045631785.1 Eubacteriales bacterium | reverse complement strand
CGCTTTGTCATCGTCTTGCCTCCTTTCTCTTCTTGCGGGCCATACGCACCTGCTTATTCTCGGCGCGTGCCTGCAGAAGGTTTGACAGCACGAGCAGGAGAAGCACCGAGCCGAAGATGAGCGTCGAGAGGGCGTACATATCGGGGGTAACGGTGCGCTTGGTCATGCCGTAGATCACGATGGGCAGCGTTTGAAAGTCCTCGGTGTTGAAGTAGCTGATCACGAAGTCGTCAAGCGAGAGCGTGATCGCCATGATAAAGCCCGAAAGGATGCCGGGCATAATGGCGGGGAGCTCAACGCGAAAGAAGGACTGCAGGGGCGTGCAGCCGAGGTCAAGCGCGGCCTCGGGCAGGCTCTTGTCCATCTGACGGATCTTCGGTAGCACCGAGAGCAGCACGTAAGGGATGTTGAAGGTAACGTGTGCGATCAGCACGGTCCAGAAGCCGAAGATGCTCTTAAGGCCGAGCGCCGTCATCACAAAGGTGAAGAGGAGTGCCAGCGAGATACCCGTGACGATATCGGGGTTCATCATAGGGACGTTGGACACCGACATCACGCTCGCCTTGACGTAGCGGTTCTTCATCTTCGAGATGCCGACCGCCGCTGCCGTGCCGATCACCGTGGCGATCAGCGAGGAAAGAAGCGCTAAGAGCAGGGTATTCTTCAAGGCCTCCATGACCTCGGCGCGACCGAACAGCTCGCGGTACCAATCGAGCGAGAAGCCCGAGAAGACCGAGAGGCTCTTCCCCTCGTTAAAGGAAAAGAAGACCATGATAGCGATCGGGGCGTAGAGGAAGAGCAGGACGAGCGCCGTATAGATGCGAGAGATCGCTTTGCTCATACCACGATCCCCCCTTCGTCATCGCCGAAGCGGTTCATGACCGCCATCGAAAGCAGGACCAGCACCATAAGAACGAGCGAAAGCGCGGCCCCCATGTTGTAGTTGGTGTTGGCCATGAACTGACGCTCGATGGTGTCGCCGATCAGATCGAAGCTGCCGCCGCCCATCTTCTGCGAGATGTAGAAGGTGGAGATCGAGGGGACGAAGACCATCGTTACCCCGGAGATGATGCCGGGGAGCGAGAGGGGCATCACGACCTTGAATACCGAGAGGAAGGGGTTGCACCCGAGATCCCCCGAGGCCTCAAGGAGCGACGCGTCGATCTTCTGCATCACGGTCGTGATCGGCAGGACCATGTAGGGCAGGAAGTTATAGACCATACCGAGGATGACGGCGCCACTCGTGCCGAGCATCTTCCATTCGGTGCCGAGGAGCGTGTTGATAAGACCGTTCGTTTCCAAAAGGTTCATCCAGCAGTAGGTGCGGATCAGGAGGTTCATCCACTGGGGGAGCATCACGAGCATAATGAGGATGCCCTGGGTATGCTTCTTCATCCGCGAGATGAAGTAAGCAAGGGGATAGCCGATGAGAAGGCAGAGGAAGGTGGCGATCACGGCGAAGCAGAGCGAGCGCAGGAAGATCGTCACGTAGTCAGCGGTAAAGAGATCGGCAATGTTGGAGAAGGAGAAGGCCCCGTCCTTGTCGGTAAAGGCGTAGTACAGAACAAAGAGAAGGGGAGCCGCAATGAAGAGAACGCTCCACACAATGTGGGGGGCGGCGGCGGCCGTACGCCGCAGAGAGCGCGCGCCCTGCACGTCAGCTCTCCTCGGGATCGGGGTTCGACAGCTCGTCCATCTCATCACTGTACGTGCTGTAATCCCCGAACATGCCGGAAAACTCCGACTTCTTCATGATGTGGATCGCATCGGGCTCGATATAGAGGCCGATCTCGGCGCCCACGTCCACAAAGTCGGTCGATTGGATCATCCACTTGAAGCCGTGGATATCCACAATGATCTCGTAATGCACGCCCTTGAAGGTCACGGACGATACCGTGCCCGAGAGCATGCCGCGGTCGACGGGAACCACGTCCACATCCTCGGGGCGCACCACGACGTCGACAGGCTCGTCCTTCTCAAAGCCGCCGTCGACACAGTCAAAGAGGTGGTGCGCGAAATAGACCTTGCGGTCTTCGCGCATCACGCCGTCAATAATGTTGCTCTCGCCGATGAAGTCGGCCACAAAGGCGTTCTTCGGCTCATTGTATATATCGGTGGGGGTGCCGATCTGCTGGATGACACCGTTGGCCATAACCACGACGGTATCCGACATCGAGAGGGCCTCCTCCTGGTCGTGCGTGACGTAGATGAAGGCGATCCCGGTTTGCTTTTGGATCTTCTTCAGCTCGTTCTGCATATCCTTGCGGAGCTTCAGGTCAAGAGCACCGAGGGGCTCGTCAAGAAGCAGGACGCGGGGCTTGCTGATAAGCGCGCGTGCGATGGCAACGCGCTGCTGCTGGCCGCCCGAGAGGAGCGTCACGTTCCGCTTTTCAAAGCCGCGGAGCGCTACGAGCTCCAGCATTTCCTTGACACGCTCAGAGATCTCTGCCTCCGGCACCTTTTTGAGGCGCAGGGCAAAGGCAATATTCTCATACACATTAAGATGAGGGAACAAGGCGTATTTCTGGAATACGGTGTTTACCTGACGCTTGTAGGGAGGCAGGTCGTTGATCCTCTCGCCGTCAAAGTAAACTTCGCCTTCATCAGGGGTGACGAACCCGCCGATGATACGCAGAGTCGTGGTCTTCCCACAGCCCGAGGGACCGAGCAGAGTAACGAACTCGTTGTCCCTGATATAGAGGTCGATCGCATTGAGCACGCGCTCACCGTCGAACTCCTTGGTAATTCCTCTTAACTCAATGATCCTTTTCATTTTTTGTCCGTCAATGACTCCTTTCGGTCAAAGAGATTTTCCGCAAATGGGAAATCGAATAGAATTATAACAAATCGACCGACAAAAAGCAATGTTTTTTGAGAAAATAGTCATAAAACTTTTCCTACTATATATGGGAGGCTAAGACAGCACCTGCAGTTTTTTCTTATTTTGCGCCGCTTTTTGACGGTAAGGCACGATACAGGAGAGAGGAGAGCAGAAGGAGCGCGGCGCCGCCACCGGGAAAAAGCAGAAGCCGGAGGGCGAAAAAAAGGAGAAGGAGAGTGCTTGTGAGCCGCGCCCCCCGTCGGATGGCCTCGGCAACGGGGAGGGGGAGGAGAAGGGCGGACATGTCAAAGAGAAAAAGGTCGCCGTCGGTGCCCTTCAGCGGTATGAGATTGGCAAGGGCCGAGAAGAGATGCACCGCCCCGAGGGCGCGCAGGGCCGGGCCCGTGGCTTCGCAGAAAAGCAAGGGGAATGCCAGGAGAAGATTAAAAAGGGGGCCGCACAGCGCAATGGCAGCCTCCCGGCCATACCCCGGTGGGCGGCGCGGATCGAGCGTCAGCCCAAGGGCCACGGCCGAAAGGCGCGGGGGCGGCTCGCCGAGGAGCGCAAAGGCAAAGAGGTGGCCGCCCTCGTGCAGAGCAATGGCCGAGGCAAGCATCAAAAGCTCGCAAGGGCCCGCAAAGAGCAAAAGGGGCACCCCCCATACCAGCATAGGGAGCGCCCCGAGCAGCTTATTCATCAAGGCCGAGAAAGGCCACGACGGCATCGTTTTCCATGATCCTTTCGACCACCGAGGGGGTGGTGTCCTCGCGCTCTTCAAGGTGCCTGTTGGCAATACCCCCAAAAACAAGGGAAAGCGATACGAGCAGGGCGGAAACGAGCGAGGCCTTCAGCGCGCGCCCTCCCTCCGCCTGCGGCAAGCAGTTCTTTTCAAAAGGCATTTTTTCCCCTCCCTTCGGTATATCTTATGTGCCGTTGCCGGAAAATATGAGCCACGTTGATGCTGCGGCCTTGCAGCTTGGCGGCTATCGAAAAGTTTTTTTGGAAACTCCCATTCCCCTATTGACAAACCGCGGGGGCGAGGGTATAATAAAATTAATGATAGAGGCGCGCACGACAAGAGTACCGTCGGTGGGATACCCTTCGCAAGGGGTTGCTGTCGGGAAAGGGGACTGCGCCGAAGGAGACCGTGCGAGGGCCTGCCTGGTAAAGGGAATAACATCCTGTTTACTGTCGCGTTTGCGGAGTGCTATCGACTTTTAAGAGCGTTTTCTGCTCTTTGGTGGCCGTCCGCGAGGATAGGCTTATTTTTTTGCTTAAAAAATTCAACATAAAGGAAGAACCGCCATGACCAAGAAACCCATTTTTGAGGGCGCCGCTACTGCGCTTGTCACTCCTCTCACCGCCGAGGGCGTGGATTACGCCGCCTTCGGTCGGCTTATCGACTGGCAGATCGAGGGGGGCATTGATGCCCTCGTTATCTGCGGCACCACCGGTGAATCCTCTACTCTGACCGATGAAGAGCATCGCGAGGCTATCCGCTTTGCCGTCGAGCGAGTGGCGGGGCGTTGCCCTGTGATCGCCGGCACCGGCTCGAACGATACGGCCTATGCCGTGGATCTCGCACGCTTCTCCGAGGAGGTGGGCGCCGATGCCCATCTCGTCGTTACCCCCTACTATAACAAGGCAAC
>JAZQVJ010000261.1:0-5255 GCA_045631785.1 Eubacteriales bacterium | reverse complement strand
CCGATTAAAGTGGTACGCGAGCTGGGTTCAGAACGTCGTGAGACAGTTCGGTCCCTATCTGTCGTGGGCGTTGGATATTTGAGAGGAGCTGACCTTAGTACGAGAGGACCGGGTCGGACGCACCTCCGGTGCATCAGTTGTACTGCCAAGTGCATAGCTGAGTAGCCGCGTGCGGATGTTATAAACGCTGAAAGCATCTAAGTGTGAAGAACACCTCAAGATGAGATATCCCATTGCTTTAAGCAAGTAAGGTCACTTGTAGACTACGAGTTTGATAGGTCGTAGGTGTAAGTACAGTAATGTATTCAGCTGAACGATACTAATAGACCGATCGCTTGAACTGCTATTGCAGTTCGTCTTTTGAGTCCGTTACTTACCCTTTGTTCGGTTTTCAATGTCCGTTTGCCTACCCACCGCGGCTTTTTCCTTTGCCGCGATCCCACCCCCCCTCCCGGGGGCTTTTTCTTTTACCATACTCTTTGCAGCGGTGCCCCCGCCTGTTGCATTTTGTGTGACGTATTTGACAAAAAGAAGACTCCTTTTTGCAACTTTTTGCACAATGGTAACAAAAAGTCTTGGACTCTCTCGGCTCCAAGGTCCTCCTTTTTGCCTGTTTTCTCTTGACAATCGCGCTCTATATAGTCTATAATATAGTTGCAAATTATTTTTTAAGGAGACCTCGCATGAAAAATAAGCGCTTACTTTTCATGATCCTTGCTTTGGCACTGATGTGCATTGCGTTGTCGGCGTGTGACTTTATCGGCGGTCTTATCCCCGGTGGAGATACTGCGACGACTACCACGACCGCCGCGCCCGTTACCACGACTGCGCCGCCTCCTGTCTCCTCGGTGACGACCACGGCTCCTGCGCCCTCGCTGGAGGTAGCGGAGCTCGAGTTTGAAGGCGCTACCTTTACTTACGACGGCCAGCCCAAGTCGATCGCTGTTGACGGCCTTCCCGAGGGGGCTACCGTTTCGTACTACATTGGCGACAGCACGACGGCCGTGGATGCCGTTGCGCTGACCAATGCCGGTACCTACACTGTCAAGGCGGTGGTTGTTCTCCCTGCAGGCTACGAGCCCTGCGAGGAGATGGAGGCTACCCTGACCATCAATAAGGCGGAGATCGATCTCGATATCACCTTTGCGGATGCCTCTGTCGTTGAAAATGGCCAGCCTCAGTCGATTGCTTACACCGGCACGCTTCCCACCGGCGTGACTGCTACCTATTGCTACCTTAAGGGTGGCAAGACGGTCGCCGCGACCGATGTTGTTGCTCCCGGTGAGTACACCGTGCTTCTCGACTTTGCCATCAGCGATGATCTTAAGTCTAACTACAATGTGCCCGCCGGTAAGAGCGCGAAGCTGACGATCGTGGCCAAGGCGGATTACGATCTTGACGGTGTTACCCTCAGCGGCGCTACGACAATCGTTTACGGCACGGCTACTCCTGTATTCACGCTTGAGAATCTCCCTGCAGGACTTACGCAGGGCGCGATCACCATCGACGGCGCCCCGGCTACCGACGCGCTCCTTGCCGCAGGTACCCACGAGGTATCTATCGCATACGTCAATACCAACGCGGCCTACAACGATCCTACTGCGACCTACACCTTCGATCTCGTAGTCGAGCAGGCCGATATCCCCGGCTGGGATGCGGTTAAGTTCGAGGGCAAGCAGGCTCAGGCGAATGGCGAAGACTTTACGATCGCCGTCGAGGGCCTTGAGGGTCTTACCGTTACCGTCGCCGTTAAGTACCTGGTGAACGGCGAGCCGGTCGATGTCGTTTCCTACAAGACGGCCGGTACCTACAACGCTGTCGCGAAGTTCACGGTGGCGGATGCGAACTACAAGACGCCTGCCGATATGACGGCGACTCTTACTATTACCGTTAAGAAGGTCTACGACCTTACGAACGTAGCGCTGAGTGGCAGCACGACCATCACCTACGGCGATGATACTCCGAACTTCGTGCTTGGCAATCTGCCCGCAGGACTTACGCAGGGGGCGATCACCATCGACGGCAATGCCGTTCCTGCAGGGAAGCTCAACGCCGGTACCTACAAGGTTTCGATTGCCCTTGTGAACGGAAATACGGCTGAGTATGAGGATCCGTCCTACCCCTACACCTTTGATCTTTTGGTCGAGCAGGCCGATATCCCCGGTTGGGATGCGGTTAGGTTTGAAAGCCTGACGAAGCCGAACAACGGCAATACCCATACCATCGCGGTGACCGGCCTTGACGGACTTACCGTTACCGTGGCCGTTGAGTACCTGGTGAACGGCGCGCCGGTCGATGCCGTTGCTTACTTCGCGACCGGTACCTACAACGCTGTCGCGAAGTTCACAGTGGCGGATGCGAACTACAAGACGCCTGCCGATATGACCGCGGTCCTCAGCATTATCGAAATGAGCGCGTATGATTTTGACGGCGTGACCGTTAACGGTGCGACCGAGATCACCTTCGGTGACGATACGCCCTCGTTCTCGCTGAACGGTCTTCACACGAACCTCGCGGTGGGTACCATCGTGATCACCGATGCCGACGGCGAGGTCGTTACCGGTGTGCTCGATGCCGGTGTGTACACCGTGACCTTCACCTTCACGCACAGCGACGAAAACTACGTAGATCCCGATCCCTACGCCTTCACTCTGACGGTCAATCAGAAGCAGGCCGAGGTCCCCGCGGGCATCACGATCGTCTGGGACTATGAGGACCGGAAAGACAGCAACGGTGATTTCATCAGCTTTGAATCGGGGAACACCTACACGGTGAAGCTGACCGAAGCGACTGTGGCCGCCCTTGAGGCTGCCGGTATTGAGGTCGGCGAATACACGGGCAATGTCGCTGACTCCGTAGGGGAGTACACGGCGACCGTTACCCTTATCTCGGCCGACGGCAACACCGTCTATCCCACACAGCAGCTGACCTGGGCGCTCCGTCGCCACTGGTCGGGTGACGAAGGCCCCGAGATCTGATCAAGCTTGATTTTCTAAAACTGCGATGCCGTTTGGCATCGCAGTTTTTTCTTTTCGTCAATTCCGACAGAAGAAAAAAATATTTTTTTGCACATTGCCGAAATGCACTTCAGAGGCGCCGCGGAGTTGTATAAAAGCCCCCTTTTTCCTTGAAATTCTATTGACAAGAGGGGGAGCATCCGTTATAATAGATATGTAAACTTTTGCAATGAAACAAGGAGTAGCTCTATGAAAAAGAAACTTCTGCTTGCAGCAGCCGTTCTCCTCATGCTGGCGTTTGTTTTGTGCGCGTGCGGCGGTCCCAAGGAGGCGGAGCTCAGCTTTGAGAACGCTACCTTTACATATGACGGCCAGCCCAAGACGATTGCTGTTGACGGTCTCCCCGAGGGCGCTTCTGTCAAGTACATTGTGAATGGCGGGGAAGAGGTTGATGCGGTCTCGGTCGTGAACGGCGGTGTCTATACCGTTGTTGCCAAGATCACGCTCCCTGCAGAGTATGAGGCACATCCCGACATGGTTGCCGTGCTGACCATCAATAATACCGGTACTCGCCTTTCGCTCGGCGGTGCATCCTTTGTCGGCGGCACCTATGCTTATGACGGCGAGGCTCACTTCCCGACGCTGGTCGGCACGCTCCCCGAGGGCATCGGTTATACCTTTAAGAAGGGCACCGGTGTTGTGAACGCGGGCGAGTCCTCGACCTTTGACGTCGAATTTACGATCAACGATGCCGATAAGGCCAAGAACTATCTGCCGCCCGCGCCCATCACCGGCCTCGTCGTTTCGGTAGAGAAGGCCGTCATCGATATGAGTCAGATCTCCTTTAAGGACACAACGGTTCCGTTTGACGGTAAGTATCACGAGCTGACCATCACGGGTGACCTGCACGAGGCCCTCAAGGTTGAGTACACCATGGGCGCTGTGAAGAAGGGCACGTACACCGTGACCGCCACCTTCTCCTTCAAGAATCCTGCCGATGCCGCGAATTACACCATCCCTGCCGGCAAGGAGACCATGACTGCCAAGCTGACGATCGGCCCCGGGGCTTTCGATCTTAGCCATTTGAACTTTGAGGATCGCACGACACTTTACAACGGCACCGATCAAACGCCGAAATTCTCCAACGCGCCCGAGGGGCTTCTCGTTCTGGTTAACACCCTGCAGGTTGTGAATGGCCGTGAGGAGGAGTGTGACGAGATCTTTTGGCCCGGCACCTACCGCGTTCAGGTGAGCTTTGCGCTTGCCCCCGGCTACACGGCCGCGGATTACACGCTCCCTGAGCCCAGAGAGTTCATTCTTACCGTTGAAAAGAAGCCGGTTCCCGGTCTGTCCCTCCCCACCTGGGATATGGGTGACGGCTGGATCACGGTTGGTAACGACGGCTATTTCCTTGCGAACGGCTCGCCCTTCAATATCGGTATCGCCGGTCTTCCTGCCGCCACTGACGAGTACACGGTGATCGCCACCATCACGGGCGACAACGGCAAATCGGCCCCCGGCACCTACACCGCATCGGTCACCTTCACGATCGAGAGCGATTGCTACGCGCTTCCTGAGGATTACGTTCTTCCCGATATCACCTACCAGATCGCTGACCGGGAGATCGACGATAGCCTCTTCACGCTGGAGGACAGCACTCTGACCTATGACGGTGAGGCGCATGAAATTGAGCTCACCTATGCCGGCGGTGTGACTGCGGAGTCGCTGGGCATTAAGAACGTCATCGTGAAGGTCTATGATGCCAGCGGCAACGATATCACCGAAAGCGGTGCTAACGGCTTCACGAACGCCGGCACCTACCGTTACGTGTTCTTCTTTGTCGCCGACGAGGAGAACGGCTATGCCCCGATGGAGAAGGAGGTCACTCTGACCATTGGCAAGAAGCAGATCAGCCTCGAGGATCTCGCCGACGGGGAGAAGATCGTCTGGGTTGCCGATGGCGATCAGGAGAAGGTCCTCTCCGAGACCAGCTACCTGTTGAGCGACGGCAAAAAGCATACCGTTGCCCTCTCCGATGCGACGATCGCTATCCTTGCGAAGTACAACTTCCAGGTCAAGTCGTACGCAAGGGATAAGGCCACTCAGCCCGGTGAGTATACGGTCACCGCCATTCTGACCTGTGACGGGAACCACACGATCGCCGAGGGGAGCGAGAGGATCTCGATGCCCTGGGCCATCGCGATGCCTGAGGAAGACTCCTGGTCGGGCATTGAAAAGTAATACAAAAGAGCACTCCCTCGGGAGTGCACTTTTTTGCGCGGATTTGATCGGATAAAG
>JAZQVJ010000260.1:0-2404 GCA_045631785.1 Eubacteriales bacterium | reverse complement strand
GAGGATCCGCGCCTTCGCATCGGTGTATTCCCGGATGTCGGTGTGCCAGTCGAGGTGGTTTTCGGTAATATTCGTGATCGCTGCGCGCCCTCGCGGGGGCATAAGATCCGAGAGCTGAAAGGAGGATAGCTCAAGGACTGCCGCATCCTCGGCACGCATGTCTGGTAGAGCAGAGAGGAGAGGCGTGCCGATGTTCCCACCGAGGAAAACGCGCCGCCCCGCCGATCGGAGCATCGCGGCCGTCATCATGGCCGTCGTGGTCTTGCCGTCGCTCCCGGTCACGGCGTACAGCCGCGCCGGGCAAAGAGCTAAGAAGAGCGCCATCTCGGAAAGCACCACAGCCCCCCGCCGCTTTGCCTCAACGAGGGCGGGCGTATCGGGGCGGAGCGAAGGAGTGCGGAGGATCACCCCATGTGAGAGCCCCCCAAGCCATCCGTCGCCGACAGTGAGCCGCCCGCCAAGCCCCGCGATCCTCTTTGCAAGCTCGGGCGGCAGCGGGCTTCGGTCACGTACCGTAAGGCGCCCGACTCCGAGGGCCGGCAGAATGTCAAGCAGGGGGCGGTTGGCTACCCCAAGCCCACAGATCTCGACACCGTCGCGCCGCATCCTTGCCAGGATCTCGGATACCGTCATCCCGTTGATACGTCTTGCGTTTTCCAAAAGCTCCTGAGATAAGTAATAAGAATACATATTATATTATATGTGATGCCACCCTTTTTTGCAACACTTAATTTGTAAAAGAAAGGGCGCCGGGAGAGAAAATTTTCGTCCTCTCTTCCGGGGGATGAGCAGCGCCCTCGCCGAATGCTTGACACCGATTGACAAAACTCTCAGCGTGTGCTATCCTATGTAGGTGCGCCCGTCGTCCGCGCATAATGCCGCAAGCCGCAAAAGGGAGAAAGAAATGCTGGTCGCTACCCTGATCTTTGCTGTCACCTGTCTTATGATGATCCTCGCGATCCTCCTCTATCCGAAGCTCCGCCTCGGCCGCATCACGGTTGACAGCTACCTCGCCGTCACTCTCCTCGGTGCCGTGGCCCTGCTTCTCGGCGGCTTTGCCGACCTTTCGGTCGTCGGCCGGGCCCTCCTTGCCGATACCGCCGTCAATCCCGTGAAGATCCTCGTTCTCTTTCTCTCGATGACCGTCCTTTCGGTGTTTCTTGACGAGATCGGCTTCTTCCGCGCCCTCGCATCCGCCGCCCTTCTCCGGGCCGGCGGCGGTCAGCGCCGCCTCTTTCTCATCCTTTACCTCACCGTGTCGGTCTTGACCGTCTTTACCTCCAATGATATCGTGGTCCTCTCCTTTACCCCCTTCATCTGCTATTTTGCCAAGAATGCGGGCATCGATCCCATGCCGTATCTCGCCGCCGAGTTTGTGGCCGCCAATACCTGGAGCATGGCACTCATCATCGGCAACCCCACCAACATCTATCTGGCGGCCGCCGCCGATATCGACTTTTTGTCCTACCTCCGCACAATGCTCCTGCCTACCCTTCTTTCGGGGGCGGGCGCCTTCCTGATCCTCTACCGCATCTATCATAAGAGGCTCCGCTACCGCATCGCGGCCACTCCCGAGAGGGAACGCGTCGAGGACCGCCCCCTCCTTGCCATCGGCCTCCTTCACCTCGGCGTTGCCACCGTCCTACTCGCCGTCGGTCCTTACGTCGGCCTTGCGATGTGGGCCGTGGCTCTTGGCGCCGTTCTTTCGCTCTTTCTCTCGGTCCTCGTCCTCTCGGCCATCCGCAAGCAGCGCCCGGCCGCCCTCCTTGGCTGCCTGCGCCGCGCCCCGTGGCAGCTCATCCCCTTCGTCCTTTCGATGTTCGCCATGATCGCCGTCCTCTCCGAGGTCGGTGTCACCGCCGCCATCGCCTCGGGCCTTGATGCCCTCCCTCCCATTCTCGGCTACGGCTTCGGCTCGCTCCTTGCCGCCAATCTCGTCAATAATATCCCGATGAGTGTCCTGTTTTCCGATGTCCTCGCCGCCTGCACCGCGGGGGATGTCGCGGTCTTTGCCACCGTCATCGGCTCGAACGTCGGCGCCTTCCTGACGCCGATCGGCGCCCTCGCGGGCATCATGTTCACCGAGCTGCTCCATGCCCACGGCCTCCGCTTTGGCTACCGTGATTTTCTGAAGCTCGGCGTCCTTGTGGCGATACCGACTGCCGCCCTGGCCCTTTTCGGACTATTCCTCGTGGGCTAAAACGGCGATAGGCTTCGGCTGCGAACGCAACCACGGTCGCCGTATGTCGTATACGGCTTCCCGGCGTCCGCATCCAAACCCTCTCATCCGTTTTATCTCCACGAGCCCCCTCATGGGCAAACCAGCCCCCCTCCGGGAGGGGGGAACGGGGGGAGCCTGCGGCAGTCGCCTTGCCGAAGACGCCCCCACAAAGCACCTCCTCAC
>JAZQVJ010000259.1:0-3058 GCA_045631785.1 Eubacteriales bacterium | reverse complement strand
CTTCCATCGCACGAAGGATGCAAGCGATGGAAAATAATAAGTACGCCGAGCTCCTCTCGCTCATTACGCTGGCTGCCGAGGGCGGCGCGCTCCGCCGTCTGGTGCTTTCGCGCCCAAGAGGAGAGGTCTCCCCGAAGATCACGGGGCGCCTTTGCCTTTTTCGCCAAGAGACGGTGCTGGCGCTTGAGGCCGCCGAAGCCGACGGCAAGGTCTTTCACCGCCGTCTCTCACTCCCGCTTGACGCCTCGGCGCTGGATGCGCTTTGCGCGCCCTACGCCCAGATCAATCTCCTGACGGCCGCCGGGGATGCCGAATTCCGCCGTGCCACCTCGGGCCGCGAAACGCTTCTTGCGCCGCGCACCCTCGGTTCTGCCCTCTCAACCCCGGGGATCACCCTGCCGCCCGAGGCTCTCGACCGCAAGAAGAACCGTATTCTGCGCGGCGACGAGCCCTTTCTCCGTGTCCTCGAGATCAGCGATGCCTCGGGACGTATCCACGACAAAAAACAGCCGAAGTTCCGCCAGATCAACCGCTTCCTTGAGCATCTTGAGGCGATCATCCCCCATCTCCCTGCCGACGGAACGCTGATGGTCTACGATCTCTGCTGCGGAAAAAGCTATCTGAGCTTTGCGGTGTACCATTACCTTGCCAACGTGCTTTCGCGGCGCGTGGACATGCTCTGCCTTGACCAAAAGGCCGACGTGATGGAGTTCTGCGCCGCGGCCGCCTCGAGGCTCGGCTTTCATGGGATGCGCTTTTTGGCCGATGACGTGCGGAGAACCCCGAAGAAGAAGCCGCATCTTGTCATGTCGCTCCACGCCTGCGATATCGCCACCGATCTCGTTCTCGAAACGGCGATCGCGCTTGGGGCCGATACCATCCTTTCCACCCCCTGCTGCCACCGCACGCTTGCGAAGCATCTTTCGTGTGCACCCCTTGCCTTTGCGGCGCGTGAGCCGCAGCTCCGCCAGAAGCTTGCCGAGTCGCTGACCGACGGCCTGCGCGCCCTTCGCCTTGCCTCGGCGGGCTACCGCGTGACGGCACTTGAGCTGACCGATCCCGACGATACGCCCAAGAATACCCTCCTTCGCGCAGTGCGCGACAGGGGTGCAGGTGCCAAGGAGCGTTCTGCCGAGGCCGCCGCCGAATACCGCGCAGCGCTCACCTATCTCTTTGGCGATAAGGCCGACGAGTACCTCGCAGCCACACGCTGAGGAAGGAGATCCTATGAGAGAATATTCGGTATCCTCCGCCGAACAGACCGAGGCCCTCGGCCGCGCCGTCGGCGCACGTGTCCTCTCCTCGGGGCGGCGGCGTCTTTTCCTCGCCTTCTTCGGCGAGATGGGAGTAGGCAAGACCGCCTTCTCGCGCGGGTTCGTTGCGTCGATCGCACCGGGAGCCGCCGTGCGTAGTCCTACCTATACCGTGGTCAACGAATATCGTGGCGGCTATCTGCCGATCTATCATTTCGATATGTACCGCATCGGGGATGCCGACGAGCTTACCTCGATCGGGTACGACGATTATCTTGCCGCCGACGGTCTTATCCTCTGCGAATGGAGCGAAAACATTAAAGAGGAGATCCCTGAGGATGCCCTCACCGTCCGTATTGAACGGACGGGCGACACGGCGCGAAGGATCTTGCTCGAAGGAGACGGCTATGAAGATCTTATGCCTTGACAGCACCGCCAAGGTCGCCTCAGCCGCCATCCTCGCGGACGGCGAGGTGTTGGCCGAGACCACCGTCTTCGGCGGAGGTGGGTCGCACCGCGAGCTTCTCCTCCCGATGCTGCGCGCCCTCCTGGCCTCTACCGCGCTCACCGAGGATGATATTGACCTGTTTGCCTGCACCGCAGGCCCCGGCTCCTTTACCGGCGTCCGTATCGGAACGTCGGTCATCAAGGGGCTGGCCTTTGGCCGCGGAAAGCCCTGCGCCGCCGTTTCGTCACTTGAGGCCCTGGCCGAGAATCTTGCGCCACTCCCCGGTCTCCTCTGCCCCGTGATGGATGCACGCCGCGCACAGGTCTACAATGCGATCTTTCGCCGCGAGGGCAATGCGCTTCATCGGCTTACCCCCGACCGCGCGCTGTCCGCCCGCGACCTCGCCGCCGAGGTGGCGGCGGCCTACCCCGGCGAGCCGGTCTACCTCGTGGGGGACGGCGTAGCCGTTGCCGCCGAAGCCTTCCGCAAGGCAGGGATCGCACTTGCCCCCACACCCTCTCGCCTCCTTTTGCAGAGTGCGGCCTCGGTCGGGCGGTGCGCCCATCGAATGGCCGAACGGAGCGAAACGGTCACCGATTCCGCCCTGCGCCCCGTATACCTCCGCTTACCGCAGGCCGAGCGAGAGCGCCTTGAGCGCTTGGCAGCAAAAGAAAGCTAATTCAAAAGGAGGAGCTTGATCATGAGCAAGATCTATCTTGGCGCCGACAGCGCCGGCTTTGAACTGAAGGAGGTCTTGAAGGACCATATCACGGCGGCGGGCCACGAGGTCGTGGACGTTGGCACTGACAGTGCGGCCTCCTGCCATTACCCGATCTTTGCGGCCGCCGTAGCGCGCGGAGTACAGAAGGATGCAGGCGCGCTCGGTATTCTCGTGTGCGGCACGGGCATCGGTATGAGCATGGCTGCCAACAAGTTCCGCGGCATCCGCGCCGCCCTCTGCGGTGACACCTTCTCAGCACGCATGACTCGCCTGCACAACGATGCGAACGTCCTTTGCCTCGGGGCACGCGTTATCGGCGCAGGGCTTGCCAAGGATATCGTCGACCTCTTCCTTGCGGCGGAATTCGAGGGTGGGCGGCACGCCACACGCGTGGATATGATCGCGGCCCTTGAGGACGGAAAAGAGATATAAGAAAAAGCGCTTGCAGTGCAAGCGCTTTTTCTATAAGGATGCCAGGCGCTCGACCGCCCCGCTTTCCACAAGACACCCAATAACATCTATTTCTATCAGGTACAAAAGCCTTACACCCTCCTAGCCTACCATAGTTCGCTCAACAAAGACTACCAACTTCACGTCACCCATACGCAGAACATCAACGATCACTGGAACTTTGCG
>JAZQVJ010000258.1:0-4174 GCA_045631785.1 Eubacteriales bacterium | reverse complement strand
TTTCAGCATCGTAGAATCACTCCGTTTCATAAAGTTTCGCCTCCGCCACCCCCGGTGGCCGGGAATGCGCCCACATTCCGTGGCGAAAAATTGATGTTTTTCCTGTTTCTTGCCGCTTTTTCTTACTAATATAATAATAAGGACAAGCAAACATTAGGCAATTCAACATTATATCACAATGGTTTCAATATGTCAAGCATTTTATGGAAAAAATAATAAAAAATGTCGGCACTTTTTAATTGTAAAATTTTTGTTAAAATTAATTGTTGTTTTTGTAAAATTTCAAAAAGGGCGACGCCGTCAGCGCGGTTGCCCTTAGAAGACGTTTTTTCCTATTTACTTTTCCGTGCGCACGTGGTAAGATAATAAGGAAAGAAAAACCGGAAAAGGAGAAGCACTATGACCGCGGAAGCCATCACTTCCCTGCAAAAGAGAGCCGTGCCGTGCCGCGTACACGTGTTCTCTTCGCTTGCCTCCACCAACACCACCCTGCACGAAATGGCGAGGGATGGGGCCCCCGACGGCACGGCTGTCATCGCCCTGACACAGACAGCAGGGCGCGGGCGCCTTGGGCGCGAATTCGCCTCCCCCGAGGGGGCCGGCCTTTACATGAGTGTATTGCTTCGCCGCGAGCTTGACACCGACCGTGCCGCCCTCCTGACGCCGTACGCCGCCCTTGCGGTGGCCGAGGCCGTTGAGGCAACGGCAGACGTTTCCGTGGGGATCAAATGGGTCAACGACCTTCGCATCGGAGACCGAAAGATCGCCGGTATTCTGACCGAGGGGGAATTCACCGCCGAGGGGCGCTTGGCCTTTCTGGTGGTGGGGATCGGCATCAATCTTGCAAGCGGCGCGCTCCCTCCCCATCTTTCCGACATTGCCGCCGCGATCGGCGATGTGACAACGCCCCCGGCGCCCGAGGTTCTCGCGGCGGCTATCCTTGATACCTTTTTTGATCGGCTGCCTACCCTGCTCGACGGCAGCTTCCTCAACGAGTACCGCCGCCGTTCCGTCGTTCTCGGGAGGCGTGTTACGGCCACTGTCGGTGACAAGACCGCCACGGGAGTGGCCGAGGCGATCGAGGACGATGGGGCGCTCCTTATACGGACCGCCGAGGGAGAGCTCCGCTTGCGCGCCGGCGAGGTCAGCATCCGAATGTAAAGAAAACATGTCTTTGTTCAAAAAACAGCCGATGAAGCATCAAAAAAATGCCCTTGCGGGCATTTTTTGTTTATAGAATAAATGCGGTGAGGAGTGGAAGGAAGACGGCCGGTATGAAGTTGGCCGTCTTGATCTTGGTGATGCCGAGCATGTTCGTGCCAATGGCTATGATGATAAGAGAGCCGGCGGTCGAAAGCGCACCCATCACGGGCGTGGGCATTCCCGACAGGAAGAAAAGCGCGAGGACCGAGAACAGGCCCTGGTAGAGAAAGACGGGGATAGCGGCGAGAGCGCAGCCGATGCCCATGGTGGTTGCCATGATCAGTGCCGAGATGGCGTCAAGCACCGATTTCGAGAATAGGATATCGGGTGTCCCTGTGCCGGTATCCTCAATCGCGCCGAGGATCGCCATTGAGCCAACGCAAAACAGAAGCGTACAATTCACAAAGCCCGTGGCGATCGAGGAGCGACCGCCCTCGGTTTCAGCCTTGCCGCGTGTCAGCCTTCGCTCCACCCAGGCACCGAGTCGGTTGAGCGCACGATCAATATCGATCGCCTCACCGATCAGCCCGCCAAGCGCGACCGACAGAATGATGAAAAGCATGCCGTAGTCGCCAAAAAGCTCGTTGCCGGCAGTGAAATCGGCATAGCCGCCGATAGCGCCCGTGATGCCGATAAAGATAACGCAGAGCGCAACGCCGGACACCACAGTCCTTGAAATGCGCTCGGGGATGCCCTTTTTCAAAAACGAGCCGAGGATACCGAAAACAACGATCGCAGCGGCATTAACGATCGTACCAAGCATAAACATAAATAAAGACCTCTTAAAAAAGTTACCACCATTGTAGCACCTTTCGGGCCTCAAATCAAGGGATTGACGAAAAAAAGAGAGGACAGCCAAGCTGTCCTCTCTTTTTTGTGTAATCAGTCAACCGTCGCACCGAAGGGAGAGATCGCAAGCTTTGCCATCTTGAGGCACTGCTTGCCGAAGGGGATACCGATGATGGTGATGCACCAGATAAGGCCGATAAAGAAGAAGGTGAGCGAGAGAACAAAGCCGCCGAGAATGAACCAAAGGATATTCATAATGGCGTGCTTACCAAAGTTGGTGACAACGACCTTACCAAAGGGGAAAAGCGAAAGCTTGGCGAACTTGAAGGCCTGAATACCGAAGGGGATGCCAACGATGGTGATGCACCAGCCAAGGCCAAGGAAAAACCACATCAGCGAGGTAACAAAACCGGTGAAAAAGAACCAGAGAAGGTTGCCAATAAATTTCATAATAAAGTCACCTAAAATTAATTATTAATACCCACCGCAAGCGGTGCGATACCCAAAAGGAAGAAGGAGTAGGCCCCACCCCGCATGCCAAGCCGCAAGGGGCAGGAGCTCAAAAAGCAAAGGACAGACACGATCTGTCCTTTGTCATGTCGAAGCTCAGTCGACCATCGCGCCGAAGGGTGCAAAGGCGAGCTTGGCCAGCTTGAAGCACTGCTTGCCGAAGGGGATACCGATGATGGTAACACACCAGACAATACCAAGCACACCGAAAAGAAGAACCATCAGGATACCGCCAAAGAGGTTCCAGAGAATGTTCATAAAGGGATGTCTGTCAAAGTCCGTGACAACGACCTTGCCAAAGGGCAGGAGCGAAAGGCGCGCGAACTTGAAGGCCTGAATACCAAAGGGGATACCGATGAGGGTAACACACCAAGCAATGCCGAGGAGGAACCACGCGAGGGCGGTGACGAAGCCGGTGATCAGGAACCAAATGAGATTGCCAAATGCTTTCATGAGAAACTTCTCCTTAGGAATAATATTAATATCCGCCGCCGCGCAACGGTATATTTCGCACTGTATCCGCATGCCCAAAGGGCATCTTTTGAAAATCTATATATAGTATAACATAAGGGTTTTTGAAATGCAAGAGGAAATATAAATTTTTTTTAGATGCCGTCAAGGAGCGTGGGGGCAATAGGGAAAATAACAAAAACCCCGCTTCCTTCACGGAAGCGGGGGGAGTGATCACAGCTTAAGGACCCAGCCGTGGGGATCGGGACGAGTGCCCCACTGGATACCCGTCAGGATATCGTAAAGCTTCTGCGTGACCTCACCGATGCCGCCGTCACCGACGGTATAAACACGGTCACCGTAGGCAAAGCGGCCGATGGGCGATACAACGGCGGCGGTGCCGCAGCCCCAGGCCTCAACGAGGGTGCCGTCCTCAAGAGCCGCGATCAGCTCATCGACAGAAAGCAAGCGCTCTGTCACTTGATAGCCCTCGGCGCGAAGAACCTCAATGCAGCTCTTCCTGGTGATACCCGGAAGAATGGAGCCGGAAAGAGCAGGTGTGACGATCTCATCACCGATGCGGAACATAACGTTCATCGCACCGACTTCTTCAATGTACTTGCGCTCAACACCGTCAAGCCACAGGACCTGCGAATAGCCACGCTTGGCAGCGCGCTCGCCGGCGCGGGTGGAGGCAGCGTAGTTACCGCCGCACTTAGCGTAGCCGGTGCCGCCACGCACGGCACGCACGTCCTCGGACTCGATCATAATGCCAACGGGATTGATCCCCTCGGCATAATAGCTCCCCGAGGGGGAGGCAATCAAAGCAAAGGTGGCGCGATGCACCGCATGAACGCTAAGATGCTCGTCGTTACCGAACAGGAAGGGGCGGAGATAGAGCGAGGTGCCGAAGCTCTTCGGAACCCAACGCTCCTCAAGGCGAACAAAGGTCGTCAGCGCCTCAAGGAGATCGGCCTCATCAAGGGCCGGCAAGCACATGCGCTCGGCCGAGTTGTTCAGACGGCGGATGTTCTCGATCGGACGGAAGAGCTGAATGCCACCGTCAGCACGGCGGTACGCCTTCAGCCCCTCGAAGATCTCAGCACCGTAATGCAGCACAGTAGAGGCGGGGTGAAGCGAGAGATTGCCGAAGGGAACGAAGCGAGCATCGTGCCAGCCGAGCTTGTCATCCCAGTCCCAAAGGAACATATGGTCAGTGAAC
>JAZQVJ010000257.1:0-3144 GCA_045631785.1 Eubacteriales bacterium | reverse complement strand
CCGGCCGGGGACCTTTCCCGCCTTGATCGGCGTGTCCCCATCGTGACCGACGAGGGCGCCCCCACTGCTTACCCCGCCGCCGTAGCGTCCGCCGCTAAGCACCCCACCCTCCTGACCGTGCCGCAGGGCGAGGGGAGCAAGAGCCTTCCGATGCTCGGCCGCCTTCTCTCGGCCATGCTCGCCGCCGGCTTTACCCGCACCGATGCCGTGGTCGCCGTCGGCGGTGGTGTTGTGGGGGATCTCGCCGGCTTTGCCGCCGCCACCTTTATGCGCGGTATCGACTTTTACAATATCCCCACCACCCTCCTCTCTCAGGTCGATTCCTCGATCGGGGGGAAGACGGCCGTGAACCTTGACGGGATCAAGAATTGCGTGGGCGCCTTCTATCAGCCGCGTGCCGTCATCATCGACCCCGATCTGCTCTCCACTCTGCCCGCCCGCCAGATCTCGGCCGGCCTCGCCGAGGCCATCAAGATGGCCGCAACCTTAGATGCCGCCCTCTTTGAGAGAATGGAGAACGAGGATCTCGGTGCCATCCTTGACGACATCATCGTCGGCTCACTGAAGATCAAGCGCGATGTCGTTGAGCGTGACGAGCGTGAATCCTCGCTCCGCCGCGTGCTCAATTTCGGCCACACCCTCGGCCACGGGTACGAGAGCGCCTCCTCGCTGTCCGACCTTCTGCACGGCGAGTGCGTGGCACTCGGGATGCTCCCCCTCTCCTCCGAGAGCGCCCGTGCAAGGCTGATCCCCGTCCTCAAAAAGGCAGGGCTCCCCACCGCGTGCGACCTCCCTGCCGATGAGGTGCTTGCCCCCGTCGCCCACGACAAAAAGGCAGACGGCGGGGACATCCGCTATATCTACCTTGAAAAGATCGGCTCTTACAGCGAGCGCCGCCTGCCGATCCAAGAATTTTCCGCCATGATCCGCGAAAGCACCGCAAGGAGCTGACGCTATCCCCCACAAGGAGTAACGCTATGAAAAACACATTCGGCACCTCGGTAGCCATCACCCTCTTCGGCGAGAGCCACGGAGCAATGATCGGCGCCGTGCTTGACGGAATGCCTCCCGGCCTTCCGATCGACGAGGAGTTTCTCCGCAGCCAGATGGACCGCCGCCGGGGGCCCGCCGCCCTTTCCACCAAGCGCCGCGAGCCGGACGAGGTGAGGATCGTCAGCGGCGTCTATCGCGGCATCACCACGGGCACGCCCATTACCTTCCTCATTGAAAACACCAACACAAAGGGCGCCGATTATGCGGCGACCGCCTCTCTGCTCCGCCCCGGGCACGCCGACTACACGGCCCTTTTGAAATACCACGGCAATGCCGACCCGAATGGCGGCGGCCATTTTTCGGGGCGCATCACCGCAGGCCTTGTAGCGGCAGGGAGCCTTGCCCTCCAAGCACTCAAGGCGCGCGGCATCCGCGTGGGTACGCACATTGCGGCCTGCGCCGGTATCAAGGACCGCCCCTTTGCCGATCCTGCAACCGACCTTGACCTGCTTGATGCGCGCGATCTCGGCGTGCTTGACGAAGCCCGCGGCCAAGAGATGGTTGCCGCCATTGAGACGGCGCGCGAGGCGGGCGACAGCGTGGGCGGCATCCTCGAGACCACCGTTCTCGGTCTGCCCGGCGGCGTAGGTGAGCCCTGGTTCGACACCCTTGAGGGCGTTCTCTCTCACATCCTGTTCTCGATCCCCGCCGTTAAGGGCGTTGAATTCGGGGACGGCTTTGCCCTCGCCGCAATGCGCGGCAGCGAGGCTAACGATCCCTTCACCGTCAAGGACGGCAGGATCCTTACCGTGACCAACCGTGCCGGCGGCATCCTCGGCGGTATTTCGACCGGCATGCCCCTCATCGTCCGCACCGCCATCAAGCCCACGCCCTCGATCTACAAGGAGCAAAGGACCGTGGACGTCACAAGCCTTGAGGAAGCCGCCCTCACGGTCAGGGGGCGTCACGATCCCGCTATCGTTCACCGCGCCCGCGTCGTTGCTGACAGTGCCGTGGCGCTTGCCCTCTGTGACCTGCTTGCCATGCGCTTCGGCACCGATTGGTTAGTGAAATAATGTAACGTTTTCTTTCCAAAAAGCAAAAAAAATGGAGACTCCCCATGAAATACGGATTGATCGGGGAGCATCTGCCGCACAGCTTCTCAAGGGAGATCCACGGCAAATGCGCCCCCTACGAATATCGTCTTGTTGAGCTTCGCCCCGAGGAGGTCGGCCCCTTTATGGAGAGGGCGGATTTCTTGGCGATCAACGTCACGATGCCCTATAAGCAAGCGGTCATGCCCTACCTTGCCAAGATCCACGAGGCCGCCGCAAGCATCGGCGCTGTGAACACCGTCGTCCGCCGTCGGGACGGTCTTTACGGCTACAATACCGATTTCTACGGTCTTTCGGTCCTTGTGCGCCACGCAGGTCTTACCCTAACCGACAAAAAAGTCATGATCCTCGGCACCGGCGGTGCGGCACGCACCGCCGAGGCCGTGGCACGCTCCCTCGGGGCGCGCCGGGTCCTGACCGTCGACCGCCGCCCCTCCGCCGGCTGCCTCTCATATGACGAGGCCGCGACCGCGCACACCGACACCGACGTCATTATCAACACCACCCCCTGCGGCATGTACCCCCATGCCGACGGCGCCGACGGCATTGCCGCGATCCCGATCGATCTTGCATGCTTCCCCAATCTTTCCGGAGTCCTTGATGCCGTCTATAACCCCCTTCGCACCAATCTTGTGATGGAAGCCCGCCGTGCCGGCATCCCAGCCGAGGGCGGCCTTTATATGCTGGTCGGTCAGGCCGTGATGGCCTCGCGTATTTTTCTCGGCGAGGACTTTGATACGGTGAGCGCCGATCCCGCCACCGATGCCGCCACCGAGCGCATCTTTCGCGCCGTCATCGGCGAAAAGGAGAATATCGTGCTGACCGGAATGCCCGGAAGCGGAAAAAGCACCGTTGGCCGCCTTCTGGCCGATGCTCTCGGTCGCCCCTTCGTCGATACCGATGCCGAGATCGTAAAGCGCGCGGAAAAGAGCATCCCCGAGATCTTTGCCGCGATCGGTGAGCCCGGCTTCCGCACGCTGGAATCCGAGGTCATCGACCACCTTGCGGCCGAGACCTCCGGTGCCGTGATCGCCAC
>JAZQVJ010000256.1:0-8488 GCA_045631785.1 Eubacteriales bacterium | reverse complement strand
CATCTGGTCGCCGGTGTAGGCGTGAACGGTGGTCATGATACCGCTCTGGATCGGGAACACGTCGTTAAGAGCCTTGGCCATGGGGGCGAGGCAGTTGGTGGTGCAGGAAGCAGCAGAGATGATCTTGTCCTCGGCGGTCAGGGTCTTCTCGTTAACGCTGTAAACGATGGTCTTGAGGTCCTTGCCGGCAGGAGCCGAGATAACGACCTTCTTCGCACCGGCGTTGATGTGAGCCATCGACTTCTCGGTCGAGCAGTAGAAGCCGGTGCACTCGAGAACAACGTCAACACCGAGCTCGCCCCAAGGGCAATCGTTGGCATCCTTGCAGGCGTAGATCTTGATGGTCTTGCCGTCCACGGTGATGCTGTCCTCACCCGCGACAACGGTGTCACCGAGAGCGTATCTGCCCTGGGCGGTGTCATACTTCAGAAGGTGAGCGAGCATTTTGGGAGCGGTGAGGTCGTTGATAGCGACAACCTCGTAGCCCTCGGCGCCGAACATCTGGCGGAAGGCAAGACGGCCGATACGGCCGAAGCCGTTGATAGCAACTTTGACGGACATTTTTGTTTCTCCTCCAAAAAATAATTATTTATTGAATTTCACCAACTTATTGTAGCACAACTTATGGAATTTTACAAGAGGATTTTTGATTTTTTCAAAATTTCGTCAAACTTATCATATTTCGGAGGGATGCCTCGCTTTTTTCTTCTTTTTTCAACACATGGCTCGGCGGCTCGAAAAAAGAAAGGCTTTTTGAAAAAAGGACTTGCTTTTTTCAAAAAGCTATGCTATAATACCTCTGTTACCGACGGCCCGTTGGTCAAGCGGCTAAGACATCGCCCTTTCACGGCGAAAACATGGGTTCGATTCCCGTACGGGTCACCACAAAAAAGAGAGCATCCCTCGCGGATGCTCTCTTTTTGTGCTGATGCGCTCCGCGCACCGAACCCACTCCACGCGCTCGCGCTTGGAATTGGGTTCGCATCTTGCGAGCTTGCCCGACGGGAGCTCGCTCACGGTCGGCGCGAGCAAAGATATTCGCCAAGGGCGAAATTCCCGTAGGAGCACTTCGGTACTCCTGTTTTTTCTTTCTTGCAAAAACACCTTACTTTCTTCTAATACGGTTCTTTAAGCATACCACTTTTGAAAAGGTAAGAGGGAAATGCCTAACAAGGAAAAATCTTATCGGATTTATTTCTCGATACTGGAATTTTTTCATTGCCTTTTGAATTGTTTTTGTTGCGCTTTTTATCAAGCGATAATTTTTTATCAGTTTTTCTCCTCTGGCCAATACTATATAAACTATATTTAAAAAGTAAACGAGATAGCGTTTCTCTTTATCCGAAACCTGTGTTTCGCCAAGAATATCGTTAAAAAATGCATTCCAAACACAAATACGGTCAAAGTGCTTTTCGGTTGAAAGGAGTGAGAAGTTTGCCGACACCGAATCTTCTCTTAACGTCCAAAAATATCCCACAACGGGCACGGCCAAAAAAGAGTGTGCCTTACGGCAAAACAGCATGGAAAATGCCCCGTCGGAATCAATTCCGTATTTACCGAAATATCTTAATTCCCCAAGCTTAGCACGTTTAAAGCATTTAGACGTATCCCTCACAAAAAGAATTTCCGAATGAATGGGGAAATTACGGGAAAACTCAGTAAACGTCGTGTTAAACTCAACGCATCTCGTGTCAAACCGCGTCGCCTTATCCAATCCTATGTTTTCGCCGTTTTTGATCTTAAGCGTTTGAAAGGCAATCACGTCAGGCAACTCATCTTCAATATTGTTGGCAAGAGATTCAAAAAGATCGCCGGCAAGCGCATCATCCGACCCCATCATTAAAAAATAATCACCTGTAATATGCTCGAGCCCCGCATTGATAGCAGACACATACCCCCCATTTTCCTTCGAATGAACCTTGATCCGTGCATCTTGTTGTGCATATTCTTCTAAGATATTAAGCGTTCCATCCTTGGAACCATCGTTTATAAGAACGAGCTCCCAATGCGGATACGTTTGGTTTTCCAAGCTATCCAATGCGCCACGGACGTATTCTTCAGAATTGTAGCAAGGCATAATAACGCTGAAAATGATTTCTTTTTTCATGTTCTTTTTTTACGCAAAAGTGACTCCTGCCATATTTTCGTTATTGCTTCAAATTTATAATAACACTCCTGGAAAGTTTTGTCAAGCATCTAAGAGCATCACCGAGGTCACCGACGAGAAGCTGCTTACGGTTGCGAAGGACGCAAAGATATTTGTGCATCTCGCGAAATTCCTGTACGGGACAATCCTACGCCACGGTGCCATTAGATTGACCTTTTCGGTTAATTATGGTATAATAATCTCACCGATAAATAAGAATTTGTAGGTGAAAATATTTCATCAAAGATTATTGAAAACTATTGCAAATTCGCATAAAATGATGTATAATATACTCACAATCAAACAAACGGGAGCTTGTATACAGGCTGAGAGGAAGGTGTGACCTTCGACCGAGAACCTGATTTGGATAATGCCAACGTAGGGATGCCTGATACGCGGATGTCGGGAGTTTCGTAGAATTTACGGAAGCTATCCAAAAGATGGCTTCCTTTTTGTTTGCTTAAAAAATACGGAAGGAGATCTTACACTATGAAGGGACTAAAGAAAATGTTGCTTGGAATTGCTTTCTTAATGATTGCATTAATGGGAGCTATTATGTATGAAGGCGATTTTGCCTATGTTTTGTTCATTATAGGTGCACCGCTTGGATTGTTATTTTGTATTATCGGGTGCTATGACGAGGAGTTGTCAAACTTTTTAAAGAAGCACATAGATGAAGAAAACGAAGAAAAGAAAGAGTAGTTTGGATTTCATCAAATTCCAATTTGTCGGGTAGTTTCAGGGGTTCGATTTAGCAATAGCCTCGCCGTCTCGTACGGGTTGCTCCGGGGCGGCAGGAGCTTGCGCACCGGGCGGTGCGGGCAAGGATCTTTCGCAGCACGCCTTGTAAGTTAGCCGTTATTTCTTGCATTTAGCCACTTTTTATGGTACAATAGGCATAGCACTCATGGAGTGCGGCTGTTTCAGAAAGGATGATAGCTTCATGCTAAAGCTCAAGATCGTATCGAACCTTGAAAAGGTGCTTGCCAACGGACGCTTCGACGACTACGCCGAGATCTCGCATCTTTCGGTCCTTAAGGGTGAGCGCATCTCCTTCCAGGTGGCTTGTGAGATGCTCCCGCAAGAGCCGGACAAGAATTTTTCGCTCCGTCTTACCCCTGCGCTTGAAGGAACGCTTGCCAAATACGCAAAGGTGCGCCAGGTGCGCCACGTGCCGGCGACCAACAATGGGCGCGGAACGCCCGACGATGATTACATCACGACGGCCCCTGCGATCCTGCCCGACGTTCTTGCCCCCTTGCCCTATGAGGGGATCCTCGTGCTCCCCCCCTCCCACCTTGTTTCACTTTGGGTAGACGTGGAAATTCCCGCGGATGCTGAGGAGGTCGGTGAAAGCACGCTCGCGTTTTCTCTGTCGCTCTCCTGGCCAAAGGAGGAGGTCTACCGCAGCGAGATCACCCTTGACGTGATCGACGCGGTGCTGCCGAAGCAGCCGATCCTCTTTGCCCAGTGGCTCCACGCCGACTGCCTTGCCGATTATTACAGGGTGCCGCAGTGGTCGGACGAGCATTTCAAGATCATCCGCCGCTTTGCCGCAACGGGGAAAAAGAACGGCTTCAACTTCCTCTACGTTCCCCTCATCTCCCCTCCTCTTGACAACGAGGCAGATAAGCGCGACCTGCAGCTGGCCGAGATCACCTGCCAGAATGGCGAGTACACCTTTGGGTGGAAGAATCTCGATCGTTTCCTTGACATTGCCAACGAGGTCGGTATCGAATATTTTGAGATCGGGCACCTCTTTACGCAAGGGGGCGCGGCCCGCGCGACCAAGGCGATGGGCATGAAGGACGGCGAATACTGCCGCCTCTTCTCAAAGGATACCCCCTCCGACGATCCGGGCTACACCGCCTTCCTCCGCGCGATGCTCACCTCCTTCCTTACGCACATGAAGGAGAGGGGCGAGGACAAGCGCTGCTACTTCCACATCTCGGATGAGCCGATGGAGGAGCATCTCGAGGCCTATCAGCGCGCGAAGGAGTCGATCGCTGATCTGCTTGACGGCTACCCCATCATGGACGCCCTCTCGCATTACGAGTTCTACCGGCAGGGTGTTGTTAAGAAGCCCATCGTGCTGCTGAATTTCCTCGGGGACTTCCTTGACCACGGTGTCGAGGGGCTTTGGGCCTACAACTGCTGTGGGCCGGATCACGGCTATTCCAACCGCTTTTTGGCGATGACGCTGGCGCGCAACCGTTCGATCTGCCTCCTGCTTTACAAGTTCCGCATTGAGGGCTTTTTGCACTGGGGCTACAACTTCTATAACAACTCGTCCTCGGGCAACCACATCAACCCCTTCCTCGATACGGGGGCCGGTGACAACTTCCCCTCGGGCGACCCCTTCTCGGTCTATCCCGGCGAGGGCGGTGAGCCGTGGGAATCGATGCGCCTTTTGACCTTCCACGAGGCACTCCAGGATCTTTCGGCCTTCCACCTTTGTGAGTCGCTCTACTCGCGCGACGAGGTGGTTGCCGTGCTTGAGGAGGAGATCGGTGCAGCCATCGCTCCCACCACCTATCTGAACGATGCTGCGAGGATGCAGGCCGTCCGTGAGCGCATCAACGCGATGATCCGCGCGAGGGTGGGAGGATAGTCGCTCCTTCCCGTATATTGGAAAAGAAAAAAGCCACGTGTGGCTTTTTTCTTTTTCCTTTGGCTTCACAGTAAATAAATGGCGAAAGGTGTTGACAAATCCCTCGCGCGCGTTATATAATTGATATTATTTATGTCCTTATATACGCAAAAACAAAAAGAAACAACGGTGTAAGTATGATTTTTTCACGAGAAGAAACCCTTGCAAGGGACGAAATGCAGGCCATCCAGCTTGAGCGCCTCAAGGAGACGGTCGGGCGCGTTTACGCGCATGTGCCGCCCTACCGCCGCAAGATGGAGGAGGCGGGCATCTGCCCCGAGGACATCCGATCGCTTGACGATCTTGCAAGGCTCCCCTTTATCACCAAGCAGGACCTGCGTGACAACTATCCCTTTGGCTTTTGCGCCGTACCCCGCGAGCAGTTTGCGCGTGTTCACTCGAGCAGCGGCACGACCGGCAAGCCCACCCCGACCGTCTTCGGTAAGCCTGACCTTGAGGTGTGGAGCGAATGCACCGCCCGCATTGCATGCGCGGGTGGGGCCACCCCCGAGGATATGGCCCAGATCTGCTTCGGCTTTGGTATGTTCACGGGTGCTGAGGGGCTCCAGCGCGGACTTGAGAAGGTCGGGGCGGCGATCGTGCCGTCCTCGTCCGGCAACTCGGAAAAGCAGATCCTCTACATGCACGATTTCGGCACAACGCTCCTCGTGGCAACGCCCTCCTATGCGATGCGCCTTGCCGAGGTGGCGCGCGAGGTGGGGATCGACCCCACGCGTGACCTTACCGTTAAGACTCTTCTCGTGGGGAGCGAGCTTCTGACCGATGCGATGCGCGAGGAGATGCGTCGGGCGTGGGGACAGGATGTGAGGATCACGACCAACTACGGCATGAGCGAGCTTCAGGGCCCCGGGATCTCGGGCGAATGCCTTGAGGGTGACGGCCTACATATCAACGAGGACTTCTTCATCCCCGAGATCATTGATCCGAAGACCGGCGAGGTGCTGCCCGAGGGTGAGCTTGGAGAGCTGGTCATCACCTGCATCAAGAGAGAGGCCATGCCCCTCGTCCGCTATCGGACGGGGGACCTGACGCGGCTCACCTACGCGCCCTGCCGCTGTGGGCGCACGACCTGCCGGATGGAGAACCTCCAGGGGCGGAGCGACGATATGCTCAAGGTGAACGGCGTTCGCCTCTTCCCAAGCCAGATCGAGGAGATCGTGCTTTCTTTCCCCGCGCTTGGACCGCATTACGAGATCGTGATCGAGCGCGAGGGCTACAGCGACAAAATGACCGTCCGCGTGGAGCTGGCCACCGTAACCGACTCCTTCCGTGTGCTTGAGGAGATCGAGCGCACGGTGAGGGCAAGGCTCAAGACCGTACTGGGACTCACCGTCAGAGTGAAGCTTGAGTCGCCCAACACCCTCCAGCGCTTTGAGGGGAAGGCCAAACGCGTCAAGGACCTGCGTAAAATACAGTAAAGGAGAACGCATGATGAAGGAAAGAAGAATTATGCTCGGCAACGAGGCGATCGCGCGCGGTGCCTACGAGGCGGGAGTCAAGCTTTCGAGCGCGTACCCCGGCACCCCCAGCACCGAGATCAGCGAATACTTAGCCGGCTATCCCGAGGTCTACACCGAATGGGCCCCGAACGAGAAGGTGGCACTGGAGGTGGCCGCGGGTGCCTCGATCTCCGGCGTGCGGAGCCTCGCCGCGATGAAGCACGTTGGCCTGAACGTGGCGAGCGACCCGCTGTACACCCTCGCCTATACCGGCGTTGGCGGTGGGCTTGTCATCGTGGTGGCGGACGATCCCGGTATTGCCAGCTCGCAGAACGAGCAGGATACGCGCATGATCGGCCGCAGCGCACACATCCCCGTCATTGAGCCCTCCGACAGCCAGGAGGCCAAGGATTACCTCGCGTATGCCTACGAGATCAGCGAGAAATACGATACCCCCGTCATCCTGCGTACGACGACGAAGCTCGCCCACTCGCAGAGCATCGTGACGCTTGGCGAGCGCGCCGTCCCCGAGGACAAGGTGTACGAGAGGAGCGTTTCAAAGTACGTGATGATGCCCGCCTCGGCCATTGCCCGTCATAAGATCGTGGAGGCCCGCGAGGATCGCCTCGCCGATGACGCCTCGTCGATGCCCATCAACCGCGCCGAATACGGTGACCGCCGCCTTGGCTTCATCGCCTCGGGCATTGCCTACCAATACGTCAAGGAGGCCGCCCCCACGGCGAGCGTCCTGAAGCTCGGTATGGTCAATCCCCTGCCCCGCCGCCTGATTGAGGAATTCGTGGCCGCCTGCGACGAGGTCTACGTCTTTGAGGAGCTTGAGCCCGTCATTGAGGAGCAGATCAAGAGCTGGGGGCTTTCGGTCAAGGGTAAAGAATACTTTACGAAGCAGGGCGAGTACAGCGCTAACATGCTGAAGGTCGTGCTTTCGGGGAACGGCGAGGAGCCGGTGGCCAAGGCCGACGCGCCCGCGCGCCCGCCCATCCTCTGCCCCGGCTGCCCGCACCGCAGCGTCTTCTCGGTGCTGAATAAGCTGAAGATCCACGCGGCGGGCGACATCGGGTGCTATACCCTCGGTGCCGTGGCGCCCCTCAGCGTCATTGATACGACGGTGTGCATGGGCTCAAGCATCTCGATCCTGCACGGCATGGAAAAGGCCAAGGGCAAGGACTACATCAAAAACTGGGTGGCCACCATCGGTGACTCCACCTTCCTGCATACCGGCATCAACTCGCTGATCGGCATGGTCTACAATAAATCGACGGCGACCGTTATGATCCTCGACAACCGCACGACGGGTATGACGGGGCATCAGGAGCATGCCGCCACGGGCAAGACGCTCGGAGGCGAGGACACCTACGCGATCGACCTTGCTGAGCTCTGCCGTGCCGTGGGTGTGCCAAGCGTCATTACGGTGGACGCCTTTGACGTTGCGACACTCGAGGCCACCGTCCGCGAGAGTGTGGCGAGTGACGTCCTCACCGTCATCATTGCCAAGGCGCCCTGCGCCCTGCTCAAGGGACAGAGGTTCCCGAACAAGTGCGTGGTTGACAGCGAAAAGTGCAAAAGGTGCGGCGCCTGCCTGAAGATCGGCTGCCCCGCGCTCACGAGGTGCGCGGACGGCACGGTGACGATCGACGACACGATGTGCAACGGCTGCGGTCTTTGCCTCGGCCGCTGTAAATTCGGCGCGATCGCCTCTGTTGCGAAGGCCTGAAGGGAGAAAAAGGAATGAATATTATGATCGTCGGTGTCGGCGGCCAGGGAACCCTCCTGACCAGCCGCATCATTGGGAAAACGGCACTCGCCGCAGGTCTTGACGTGAAGCTCTCCGAGGTCCACGGGATGGCCCAGCGCGGCGGTAGCGTTGTCACCTTCGTCCGTTACGGCGAACGCGTCTTCGAGCCTGTATGCGAGGAGGGAGAGGTGGACGTCCTCATCTCCTTTGAGCGTCTTGAGGCGCTCCGCTACGCCCACTTTCTGAAAAAGGACGGCATCATGATCGTCAACGATTGCCGCATTGATCCGATGACGGTGGTCATCGGTGCCAAAGCCTACCCCGAGGGGATCCTTGAGGAGCTTGCGGCCGCGCATACCCTTTACACGGTCGACGGCGGCGCCATTGCGAAGGCGCTGGGCAACAGCCGCGTCTTAAACTCGGTCGTGCTCGGTCTTGCTGCCCGCCATATCGGCTTCCCGAAGGAGGCCTGGCTC
>JAZQVJ010000255.1:0-9642 GCA_045631785.1 Eubacteriales bacterium | reverse complement strand
GGTTTTTACATACAGAGGCTCCCCCCTTTATTTCCCCCCCGCGGCTCTTTTTGCCCTCGCCCCCCTTGCCTCACCCCGCCTTGACAATCTCCCGTTCCCTGTGCTATACTAAAGGAGAAAACGTTTTCCCAAAAAGGAGGATCTTATGGCTGAAATCACCATCCGTGACCTTGCCGAGGCCTGCGGTGTCAGCATTAGCACCGTGTCCAAGGCCCTCCGCCGCAGCGAGCGCATCTCGGAGGCCACCGTTCGGAGAATCGAAGAAAAGGCAAGGGAGCTGGGCTACGTCGGCAATCGCGCGGCGAGTACCCTCTCCGCCAAGCGCCGCACCGTCGGTGTCTTTCTTCCCTCGGCCCCCGAGGAAACAGCGGCACGCTATCGCGCGGGGCTTCATGCCGCCGCCCCTGTCCTTTCTTCGTATGGCATCGACCTTGAGGAGCGCACCCCCGAGGAGGGGGTGGACGGCCTCGCCGCGGTTCTTGCCGCCGCCTCTCTCGTCCCTCGCCTCTTTCCTCCCGATGGGCTTCCCGTCGCCACGGTCGGCCGCGCCCGCGACATCCGTCCCGTCGCCGAGGCCGTCCCCGACTATCGCATCGGCGGGCGCCTTGCCGCGCAGTTTCTTGCCTTTGCGACGGGCGGCGGTACCACCGCCATCCTCGCCGCGCGCCGCGCCTCGTATGCGGAGGAGGAGGCTATCCGCGGCTTCCGTGAGCTGTCGCACCGCCTTGGCACGCCCCCGGCCGCGATCATCGAATGTGGTGAGGGCGCACGCGGTGTCCGCACCGAGGTGCGCCGCCTTCTCGCCGCCGTGCCGCGGCTTCGCGGTCTGTTTGTGACCGCCCCCCTCGTCGGTGCCGTGGCGGCCGCCATGGCCGACCTTCGCAAAAAGCCTTTGCTCGTCGGTCTTGACTTCACACGTCCGGCGCTCGAGGCCCTGCGCGCCGGGGATGCGGCCGCCCTGCTTTACACCGCGCCCGAGCGCCTTGCCGAGCGTGCCATCCTTGGGCTTGCCGCGCATCTTTCCGGGCAAAGCGCCGGCACCTGCACCGTGCGTACCGAGCTCGTCCTCAAGAGCAACCTCGAAAGCTACCTTTGATCATGGAACCGCGAATGGATTTTGATATCGGGCAGATCGGCATGATCGCCCGCAAGACCGAGGCCGCCGCCTTTGACCTTGCCCACCGTGCCTCTCGCTTTGACGGCTTTTTGTATCTTGAGAGGGGAGTGGCCACGTTTACGGACGGCGCGGGCCGCGCCTACCCTATGCATGACGGCTCGCTCGTTTTCTTCCAAAGGGGCGATGCCTACCGCCTCGAGGGGAACGCAGGATGTGCCTATATCATCGCAGTCTTTACGGTCTTTCGCGACAGCGGCAATGCCCTCGCCCTCCTTCCGCGCATCGTCCGCGCCGATGCGGCCGTTGCCTCCACGCTTGCGCGCCTTGTGCGCGAGTGGGAGGCGCGCCGCCCTGAGAGCTATATGCGGTCGAGGATCCTGCTCCTTTCGCTCTATACCGATCTTCTCACCGCCGACGGTGGCGTTCGCGATCCCGCCGTCCTTCGCCTCCTCGATTTCATCCGCGCGAGCTTCCGCCGCCCCTTCACGGCTGAGGAGCTGGCGGCCATCTCGTCCCTTTCCCCCTCCTCCTTCCGCCGGCGCTTCCGTGAAGCGATGGGCATGAGCATCACCGAGTACCGTGACACTCTCCGTATGGAGGCCGCCTGCGAGATGCTTGGCAGTCGCGCGTATACCCCCAAGGAGGTAGCGCGTGAGCTGGGCTATACCGACGTCCACCACTTTACCAAGGTCTTTGCCGCCAAGATTGGCATTCCCCCGGCGCACTACGCCGCCGGCCACGGGGCTTGAACGAGCCGACTCGGCCCATAGCGCTCCCGGTGTCCCTTCCCCTTCCGCAAAAAAGAGCAAGCACAGTCTGTGCTTGCTCTTTTTTCGCTTTATGTTATCCCTTAGTCAAAGAACTTATGGAAGACCGGCCAGGAGGCAGCCGCGTAGAAGCGGTGGCCCTCGGGACCCTCGACCCACGCATAGTTGTCAGGCACGCCGGCCGCGCGGTAGTACATGCCGGCAACGTCAATGCTTTCGGCAACGCCGTTATGCGGGAAGATCTCATCCTTTGCACCGCTGACAGCCACGAGCTTGCGGGGCGCGATCAGGCCGCAAAGGTCGCCCATGTCGAAGTCAAGGGCAATGTTCGGGATAAAGTTGCAGGTGCAGTGATGCATCGCACCGATCGAATCCTTGTAGGTGCAAAGCGCGCACGAGGGCATTGACACCTTGATGCGCTCGTCCATCGCGGAGGCGTAGATGGTGGCAGTGCCGCCGCCCGAGTTGCCCATGCAGGCGATCTTATCGGCATCGACAACGTCAAAGTTCTTCGTGATGACGTCGATGGCGCGGCTGATATCGAACACACGCTCAGCAATCGTGGTACGGCCAAAAAGGAGTGCGGACATCGTAGGGACAATACACCCAGGTCCACGCTCAGACCCGCCGCATTCGCCAAAGCCGCGCTGCTCAATGGCCAACGAGCAGTAGCCCTCGCGGACGATCTGCACGGCAAAGTCGCGGTCGCCGCCGTTGATGATCTCCGGGTCGTCGGGGTAAATGGGCCTGCCAAGCGAAACGTGGAAGCCCTTCGAGTGCCCCTGAAGACACACGACCATCGGGATCTTGCCCTCCTTCCCCTTCGGGACCCAGAGGTTGCAGGGGACGAAGTAGCCGTCCTCGCTCTGGAACAGGATGCGATAATCGGTAAAGGTGTCGTAGTCGTTTGCGTATTCAATGGTGAAGCAATCGTCGGCAGCAGGGGTGATCTTGTCAAGCCCCATCAAGGCCGCAAGACGTGCGCGTGCGCGCTTCTGCCAATCGGCAAAGGGCTCCTTGCCGTCATAGCGCAGGGCCGGGGTGATCGCCTTAAGCGCTTCGTGGTGAAGAAGCTGCGGATTCTTGTTGATCTCCATAGATGTTTCCTCCCGGAATTTTAATTGGTCATCAAAAAAACTATACACCATTTTAGCGAAAAAGTCAAGAGAAATGCCGTTTTTTCACAATAAAATAAGTAAAGAAAGAGGAGGGCCGCAGCCCTCCTCCGTAGCCTAAGTCATCCCGTCCTACTTGGTCGGGTGGCCATAGGCCTTGCGATGCTTTTAGAAGTATATTTCGGACCTCGGTTACTGAACCGTACCGGCCGCCGACGAGCCGTAGTTCTGAATCAGATAGCTCCAACGGTTCTGCTTGGCGGTAAGCTCCGAGCTCCAGGCAGAGGTGAAGGAGTTCGAGCCGGACGACAGCATATCCATCATGAACGCGGCGTAGGTGTGCAGCGACAGAGACTTCGCGCAGTAGTTATCGTAGAGGAAGGACATCGGCGAGCAGATGCCGTCGTGGATGTAGTCGAGCATGTCGATATGCCCGATGCCGGCCTCGTTGTCACGGTGCTTCAGGCCGTCCTCGTAATACTTGGTGAAGAAGTTCTCCGACTGCTCGGTCATCAGCTGCAGGAAGGCCGTAGCGGCAGTGAACTGCTCAGGCTCCGAGGAAACGAGGATGCCGCCCGAGTTGGCATTGTCCGAGGTCAGCGCAAGGTAGTCGGTATTTTTGTCGTTCTCTCCGCCAAGGGGGATGTACTTCGGCATAGGAACGATCGAGGCGGGCGAAGACATATCCAGAATGTTCGCGCCCTCAAACGAGAGGATCATCTGGTTCATGGCAAAGACGGCACCGCCGTTGATGAAGGTCTTCGCGACGGTCTCGCTGTTCGAGTTCAGCGCGCTTCCGCCCCAGTTGTGCTCAAAGTAGGCCTCGCGCTGCATCGTCAGCATTTCGTCGAGCCAGGCCGAGATGGCGGAGGAGTCAGAAACGTACTGCGGCTTGCCGTCCGTCCCCTTCTCATAGACGTCAAGGCCCGAGGTGGCAAAGAAGGCACGCGATACCCAGTCCTGTCCGCCGATCGCACCCATCACGAGGCTTTCGCCGGTCGTGCCGGGCGTGTAGCCGAGGGAGGCGATGCGCTTGAAGGTGTCGTAGGTCCATTCGCCGTCGTTGACGTATGCGTAAAGGGCATCCATACCCCTGCCCTTGTCATCGTACTGGAGGACCTCGTCGATTATCGCGGTATTGACGAGAATGCCCATGGCATAGCGGAACTGGTCGATGAAGTAGTCGCCCATCAGCATATAGATCTTATCCTTTGAGAGCGAGTTCTCCTCCATCATATCGAGGTACCAGCCCTTGTGCGTCAGATCGAGGTAGTTGGTGAGAGCATTGCCGTTTCTATCGGTTTCCGCGTAGGCGTTGTAGAAATGGCCGAGGATGCCGCCGCGCACCATGCCGTAGTTCTGGTGGATGAGGATGTTCGGCCCGTTGTCCATATCGGCAGCGTTATAGTCCTGAATGAGCTTCAGCGTCGAGTCGGCGCCGTTGAAGCCGGTCTTGATGTAGGTGAGGTTGCCCCCCTTGCCCTGCGAAAGCCCAAGCACGCTGCAGACGAGCGCGTGGCGCTCGTAGGCGGCCTTGTAGTCGCCGCGGGAGAGGTCGCCGTCCTCATCGGGCCCGATCAGGTAGACCGCCGAGTTGCCGGCACCCGCATCGCGGACCTCCTGGCTGACCACCTCATTGTAGCCGATGTAGAGATCTACGTCAGAGAGATCAACATTGTCCCACTTCGGATCCACCGTAACGCCTTCGGGGCGCTTTACGGTAGTCGTATCGTCCGGATCGTCGCCACAGGCCAGGAGCCCGACGGGGAGCAGACAGACGAGAAGAAGGAGTGCCAAAATGCGAAGACTGTGTTTCATGGGATGTTCCTTTCTCCTAAGGTGATTGTCGTGGCGGAGGGCATAATACCCCCATAGCGTATATATTATAACAGAAGGGAACTGCTCTGTCAACCCCCTTCACACGGAATTCACCAAGGTCGCGGCGTTCTTTCGGCCACCCCTTGCATATTTTGGAAATGTATGGTATACTAATGGAAGATCCCTCGCAAAATGACCGACCGAAAAGGTGGAAAGCGTGGAGAAATGAACAGAAAAACGACTCTTGTGATCATGGCCGCGGGCATGGGGAGCCGCTTCGGCGGCCTGAAGCAGATGACTCCCCTCGGCCCCGCAGGCGAGGTTATCATCGACTATTCGGTGTACGATGCTGTGCGCGCCGGCTTTGATAAGGTGGTCCTCGTCATAAAAAAGGAGATCGAGGCCGACTTCCGTGCCGTGGCAGGCCGCCGCATTGAGGCTATGACCGACGTTGAGTATGTCTTCCAGGATCCCTTGGACCTTCCGCACGGCTTCACTCTCCCCAGAGGGCGCACAAAGCCCTGGGGAACCGGTCACGCCGTCCTGGCGGCGCGCCGCGCCGTCGATACCCCCTTCGCCGTCATCAATGCCGACGATTATTACGGCGCCGAGTCCTACCGCCTCATCCACGAGTGCCTTGTGAGTGACGCTCCCGAATGTATGGTGGGCTTTGAGCTCGGCAAGACTCTCACCGAGAGTGGCACCGTCAGTCGCGGCATCTGCTGTGTCAAGGACGGGTATCTTGAGAGCGTTACCGAGCACACCGCCCTTGACAAGAATAGCGGCATTCCGCTTGACACGATCGTTTCCATGAACCTCTGGGGCTTTTCTCCCTCGGTCTTTGCATCCCTTGAGGCGGGCTTTTGTGACTTCCTCGCAGGCATCAAGGATCCTATGAAAAGTGAGTATTACCTCCCCGGCCACATCGACCACCTCATTCGCGAGCGGGGCGCGCGCTACCGCGTTCTCCTGACTCCCGAGCGCTGGTACGGCGTGACCTACCGCGAGGATGCCGACGCGGTGAAGGCGGCGATTTCGCAAATGACCTCCGAGGGAAAGTATCCCTTCAATTCCTAGCGCCGCGCCAAAAGCACAATCGATGTAAACAAATCTTTGCGAAAGCGCGCCCTTTGGAGGGCGCGCTTTCGCTTTGCTCCTGTCGGTGGAACTCTTGGCGATGCCGTTCCCTGCGCGGCTTGGATGGAGCCAAGAGAAACCCCGGCCGTGCTGCCATCCTCTTGGCCGCAGGACGCCGCAAGTCAAAGGAAAGCGAGAGAAAGTTTTGAAACCCCCTTTTCATTTTCACCAAAGTATGATATACTATCATAATAACATACTTTGTAGGCATACTACGCAAATTTCGTGGAGGAGATCACCGTGAAGAAAGAACAGGAGAAAAATCCGCGCCTCGGCAAGGTCGGCGGCGGCGCCATGCTGGAGGGCGTGATGATGCGCGCCGGCGACCTCTGCGCCGTGACCTGCCGCCGTGAGGACGGCACCCTCACCGTCCGCGAGAAGCGCTTTACCTCGCTCCGCAAAAAATACAAATTTTTCAACCTGCCCATCCTGCGCGGCATCATCTCGTTCATCGAGTCGCTGGCGCTCAGCTATTCCTGCCTTGCCATCTCGGCCGATGTGATGGGCGCCACCGAGGAGGAGACCAAGCTTGAAAAATCCTTCAAGAAGCACCTCGGCGTCCGCCTCTTCGACGTTCTGATGGTCTTTGCCGGTGTCCTCGGCGTTGTCCTTGCCCTCTTTCTTTTCTTGGCTCTGCCCCGTCTTGTCGCCGGCTGGATCGAGTCGCTTGCGGGCATTGAGTTCGGGCATTGGAAGAGCGCCATCGAGGGCGCCCTCAAGCTCCTGATCTTCTTCGCCTACCTCCTTCTCGTGTCCTTGATGAAGGAGATCCGCCGCACCTTCGAGTACCACGGCGCCGAGCATAAGAGCACCGCCTGCTATGAGGCAGGTGACGAGCTGACCCCGGCCGCCGCACGCAAGTATTCGCGCTTTCACCCCCGTTGCGGCACCTCGTTTATGTTCGTCATGATCCTTCTCGGTGTCCTTCTCGGCTTCCTCATCAATGCGGTTTTTCCGGGATTGGAAACGATACTTTACGTTCTGATCCGCCTTCTCCTCCTTCCCCTCGTTGTTGGGATCGGCTTTGAGTTCATCCGCTACGCCGGCGGTCACGATAATCTTGTAACGCGCATCCTCTCGGCTCCCGGCATCTGGATGCAGCGCATCACCACCCGCGAGCCCGATGACGGCCAGCTCGAGGTCGCTCTGCTTTCCCTGCAGTACGCCCTCGTCGAGGATTTCCCGGAGATTGACCGCGCCGCCCTCACCGCCGAGGCACCCTCTGCCTCCCCCGCCGAGGCCGCGTCCCCTGCCGAGGCCGAGCCCCCCACCGCCGGAGAAAACCAATGAGGCTCTCCGCACTCTGCGCCGCCCTTCGCGATGCCGGCATCGAGGAGGCCGAGGTCGAAGCGCGCCTTCTCTTTTCGCACGTCACGGGCCTCCCCGTCGCGCGCCTTTTCGGTGACGATCCGACCTCGGACGATCCCGCCCTTACCGCTGCCCTTTCTCGCCGCACGGCGCGCGAGCCCTTAGCCTATATCCTTGGGGAAGCCCCCTTCTACCGATCGGTCCTCGCCGTGGGGGAAGGATGTCTTATCCCTCGCGCCGATACCGAGCGCCTCGTTGAGATCGCCGTCCGCGAGCTGCCCCGCGGCGCGCACTTTGCCGATCTCTGCACGGGCAGCGGCGCCATCGCCGTGACCGTGCTTGCCGAGCGCCCCGATACGACTGCCCTCGCCGTCGATATCTCGGAGCATGCCCTCGCCTTTGCCGCCGAGAACGCCCGCCGCCTCGGTGTTACCGACCGACTGACGCTTTGCCGCCTTGACCTTCTCACCGAGGCCCCCACGGGTGAGTTTGACGCCATCCTTTCAAACCCCCCGTATATCCCGTCGAGCGTCGTACCCACACTCTCCCCCGAGGTAGGCCACGAGCCTGCGCTCGCCCTCGACGGCGGCGAGGACGGCCTCGCCTTTTACCGCCGCCTCCTCACCCTCCGTCCCTGCCTCCGCCCCGGCGGCTTCTTTCTCTTTGAATGTGGCTACGATCAAGAGGCTTCCATGGCCTCTCTCGCCGCCTCGCACGACCTTGAAAGCACGCCCTTTTACGATTACGGGAAGAACTACCGCGGCGCCTTATTGAAGCTGCGTTAATGCCGCTTTCATATTCCCCCGCCTTTGTCCAAAACGCTGCAGCACCTTCTCCCCCGGCACACATCGCCGCCTCTCTTCATATACTGAAGCGAGGTGATGTTCTTGAATGTGATCCTTCTTTTTGGCGGTGTCGGTGAGGAATACGAGATCTCACTCCGCAGTGCCGCCGCCGTTCTTTCCGCCTTTCCCCGTGAGCATACCGTCATGCCCGTCGGCATCGACCGTGCGGGCGGCTGGTATCGCACCGTCGCAACCCCCGCTGCCATCGCGGCGGATGCCTGGCGGGAGGGGAGCGCCCCGCTTTGCCTTGATCCCTGCCGCCACGCCCTCCTTGAGGGCAACAGACCGCTGATCTCGGACGTTGTCCTTCCCCTGCTTCACGGCGGTCTTGGCGAAGGCGGCGGTGTCGCCGCCGCGCTTGACCTTCTCGGCCTTCGGTATGTCGGTTGTCGGATGCTTGCGGGCGCGCTTGCCCTCGATAAGATCCTGACAAAGCAGCTGGCCGCAACGGTCGGCATCCCGACGGCGCCCTTCCTCGCCGTCACGGCCGATGACCTTACCGATCCCACCCTCCCCGACCGTCTTTACGCCACCCTCGGCGACCGCATCTTCGTCAAGCCCGCATCGGGCGGCAGCTCGGTCGGCGCCTCTCTCGTCACCGAGAGGGAAGCCCTCCTGCCTGCCCTTCGTGCGGCCCTCGCCTTTGGCGGGCGCGCCCTTTGCGAGGAGTACGTCGAGGGGAGCGAGGTCGAGGTCGCCCTCCTTGAGCGCGGCGGTCAGCTGCTTTGCTCGACCGTTGGCGAGATCGAAGCGGGCGCCGACTTCTACGATTATAATGCCAAGTACCGCGACCGCACCTCGCGCATCTTTATCCCGGCGCGCATCTCACGTCACTCGCGTGACCGTGCCGGGGAGTACGCCGTTCGCCTCTTTCATACCCTCGGCTGTCGGGGCCTCTCCCGCGTCGACTTTTTTGTGAAGCCCTGCGGTGAGGTTCTTCTCAACGAGATCAATACGATGCCGGGCTTTACCGACATCAGTATGTACCCGATGCTCCTGCGCGCGGCAGGCCTTTCGATGACCGAGCTGATCAACGTCCTGCTCGAAAACGCCTTATCGTAAAGTATGGTTTGCATTTACGACAGCGGCGTTGGCGGCCTCAGCGCTCTTTCGGCCTTGCGGCGCGCCTCCCCACTCACCGATATCCTCTATCTCGGAGATACCGCCCGCGTTCCTTACGGCACGCGGGATGCCGCCACGGTCGTGCGCTATGCACGCGAGTCGCTTGACTACCTTGCCTCCCGCGCCCCCGAGGCCATCCTTGTCGCCTGTGGCACCGTGTCGACTGTCGCACTGCCCACCCTCGCCTCGCGCTACCCGATGCCGGTCGTCGGCATCGTTGAGGCCGGGGTTGCCGATGCCCTTGCAGGCTCCCCCTCACGCCTCGCCGTCCTTGGCACCGAGGCCACCGTGCGGAGCAACACCTTTGCCTCTCGCCTTGAGGCCGCCGCCCCCACGGCCGCGGTGCGCTCGCCCGCTTGCCCCCTCTTTGTCGCCTTGGCCGGGGCGGGGCTCGTCGATCCCGACGATGCCAT
>JAZQVJ010000254.1:0-8207 GCA_045631785.1 Eubacteriales bacterium | reverse complement strand
AGGACACGCCGAACAAGGCGGAAAAGCTCCCCGGCCGAGGCGAGCAGGCCCCGCCCGATGTGAATGTCATAGCTGCTGCTTGGCAGGCTTACGGTCAGCTTCATCGCCGGTCACCTCCCCAGCGGAGCGGGGGAACGGAAGGAGCCGAGGACCTTCAGGCGGTCACAGCAGTACGCCAGCTCGCCGATCATCCTTTTGCCCTCCTCGGTGTAGAGATCACCCTCGAGCTCTACATAGAAATAGTACTGCCAGAGCAGCTCACGCATGGGGCGCGAGCGCAGACAACGCATGTTGTAGCCGTGCGAGCCGATGATGTTGATGGCCTCGGCGAGTGAGCCGGCCTCGTTGCGGACCGTGAAGAGAAGGATCGAGTGCTTATCCTTGGCACTGTCCCTGACGGTCGAGCGCGAAAGAACGGCAAAGCGCGTGGTATTGAGCCCCGTTTCGTTGATGTGACGGGAAAGCACCTCAAGGCCGTAGATCTCGGCGGTCTCCTCGCTGGCGATGGCGGCAACGCTCGGATCGTTATCCTGCGCCACGCGCCGTGCGGCGATGGCGGTGTTCTCGGCCTCGCGCGTTTTGTAGCCGTTTCCACGCAGGAAGGCGGCGCACTGGGCCAGGGCCTGCGGATGGCTCACGACCTCGCGGATGGTCGAGAGGGTGGCACCCTTCGGCGCCAGGAGGTGATGAGTGATCGAAAAATCGTACACGGCATTAACGGCCAGGCTCCCGGAGAAAAGGCGGTCGATGACAGGGCCGACCTCGCCCGCCGTGCTGTTCTCGATAGGGAGAACGGCTACGTCACAGTCGCCTGTGAGGACGGCGTCATAGGCGCTGATAAAATCGGGGTGTGGAACACACTCGGCCTCGGGGAAGATCTTGTGCGCGGCGATCGCGGCAAAGGCCCCCTCGATCCCCGAAAAGGAGACGCGCATCCCCGAAAGGAGGAAGCGCTGATAGTGGCGCGAGGCTTGCATCGTCGAATTCATGAATTCCATGTAGTAGGGGCGCACGGTTTCGTCCTCGATATAGGCCGAGTTCTTTCTCAAAACCGCCTCCTCGCGTGCCGCATCGCTGATCGGGAGGCCATGCGCCTTCTTGTAATCGGCGACGCAACGGACGGCGTGCATCCGGCGTTCAAAGAGCGCGGCCATCTCGCGATCGACGGCATCGATTTCCAGTCTTGCTTCATTCAGCTTGTCCATCTTTTCCCTCACGAATCCGGGGTCGTGCGCCTGCGCGCAGCCGGGCGTTACGCGCGCGGGCGCCCCCGAAAAATTTATGTAAAAGTAATTATATCACGGTATTTTCCTTTTGTAAAGGGGGCGAGGCTAAAAAAATTCAGGGGGAATGAAAGAATATTTGCGGCGCTGTTGGTTTTTTAGGGGGGAATGCTCGGATGCAATTTTGAAAGGTATTGTTTACGAAAAAACAAGGAAAAAGCGCAATGCGCCGCTTCTTTGAGCGAAAGGTGTGCGGGAACGCCGCCGGCATTCGCAGTTCTCCCGCGTTACGGGGGAGAAGGTTGCCCCGAAAGCCTAAAACATTTATTTTTCGACTTTTTGGCCAAGTGATATTGACAAGCGTCCTCGCGTATTGTATAATTATATTAGTTTTTTACGCGCGACGTGCGTTCCTATTTTATCTACGTGTTCCTTTCGTTTTTGGAGGTTTTCGATGGCAGTAATCACTCAAGAGATGGGGAACAGCCAGCTGGTTGTTCGCAACCATATCGACGAGCTGACGGCAAAGTCGCAGCTGATCGTGTATGAGGCGCAGGAGGCGCTCTTTTACAAGAACGGGCAGGCGCTTGATCTTTTCGGCCCCGGCCGTCACACGCTTGACACGCAGAATCTTCCTATCCTCAAGCGTATCTTTTCCGGCCTTTTTGGCGGCAAGGATCCCTTCCCCTGTGATATCTACTTTATCAACAAGGTCAATGTCCTTGATTTTCAGTGGGGCACCAGCACCCCGATCGACCTGATCGACCCGCGCTATTCTGTCCTGATCGGTGTCCGCGCCAATGGGCAGATGGGGCTGCGAATCAATGATGCGCGCAAGTTCGTCATCAAGGTCGCGGGTATGATGGGGGATCTGACGGTTGAGTCACTGAAGGCCACGCTGAAGGGGATGGTGATGTCGCCCATCAAGGAGTGCATCGCCGCCACCATCATCGAAAAGCAGGTGAGCATCCTCGAGATCACACCGCGGCTCGGTGAGATCGCCGCGGAGATCGAGATGCGCTTGAATAGCCGCATCGCCGACCTCGGTATTGAGATCGTCCATCTGAACCTCAACGGCGTTATGGCAAGTGACGGGGATCTTGATGCTCTCCGCGCCGCCAAGAACGAGATGCTCCAGGGGATGAACACTGCGGAGATCGAGGCATACAAGATGAAGACGATCTCGGCCGCACGGGCCGAGGCACGCAGGACCGAGGGCTTTACCTACGAGGAGGAGCGCAGGTTCGATATCCTCGAGGGTGCCGCCAAGAACGAGGGCGCTGCCGGTGGACTCATCAACATGGGCGTGGGCCTTGGGATGGGCACGGGCATCGGCCGCGAGGTCGGTAGGATGGCGGATGCCGTTCAGTCGCCCGAGGCCGCACAGGCCCCCGGCACGACCGCCTGCACCTCCTGCGGTCAACCGATGGCCGCCGGTGCCAAATTCTGCTCAAGCTGCGGTCAGGCAAGACCTGTTGCGCGCTTCTGCTCCGAGTGCGGTGCCGAGGTCGCTCCCGGTGCCAAGTTCTGCTCGGGCTGCGGCACGAGGCTTGGGTAAGGAGTGCAATATGAACAACGAAAAAAGCAGTAGCAACAGCATAAAAGTCGCGTTTCTTATTACCGCATTTCTCATTGCGGGGCTTTTCAGTCTTATCGTCTTTATGATGATACCGCCCGAGCGCGAGGGGAGCCCCGTGTTCTGGGTGTCCTGGGTGTTTGGCGCTCCCGTCAACTTCCTTGCAACGGCATTCCTTGTGTGCCGTGCCTTCCGCAGGGGATCGGAGGGGCTGATCCGCATTCCGATTTACCTCGGACTTGCCGGAATATTCACCTTCCTTTACATTGCGATGGGCGCGACCTTCATCTTTTGGACCGAGGTCGAGCTTGTGCTTGCCATCGTCCTTTTGGCGTCGGTCACGGTGCTTTATGCCATTCTTGCCATGTACTTTGTGCTGGGGGCGGAATACATCATCCGAGATCAGCGCCGCACGCGCAAGAAGGTGATGTTCTTGAAGCTCCTTGAGGCCGATATCCTCGATGCCGTGCCGAGGGCCAAGAATCCCCCGTCTTCGGCAGCTCTCAGAGCGCTGGCCGAGGAGGTGCGCTTCAGCGATCCGATGAGTCATGCATCGCTTGCCGTGCTTGAATCCGAGATCATGACCGAGCTTTCAAAGGCGACGTCCGCCCTGGCTGCCGATGCCGAGGCCGATGTGACTCCCTTTGTTTCCTCGATCCGCCTGCTTCTCGATCAACGCAATCGCCGTTGCCAGATCCTGAAATAATGGCAAAGCTGATCCGCGAGGTCAAGGTGCGCGACGTTATCCTGTATTCGGTGGTAGCCCCGCTGATGCTCTTGGCCATATGGCTCCTAACGCCGCTTGTCCTGGTTCCCCTCGTTCCCATCCCGCCGTGGATCCTTTATGTGGCGGCCGCCGTCGTCACCTACTATCCCTTGAAGCGCGCCGCGATCGGTGCCGTGCTTCTCTATAAGATCTGGGCACCTCTCTCGACGCGAGGGCGCTGCCGCTTCTATCCCACCTGCTCGACCTACATGATCATGGCCATATGGAAGTTCGGTCTTTTCATTGGAGTATGCAAAGGGATCCGCAGGATCACACGCTGTCGCCCACCGAACGGCGGCATTGATTACCCGTAACCCATCCGCCGTGGGCGGACAATATAAAGCGCAAACAAATAACATATTTTGGAGGACAAAATGAGCGAGATCATGACCAAATCCTGCCCGAACTGTGGCAACAAACTCATGTGCAGCGCCGGCGATGCGTCGGTTACCTGCTACGCCTGCGACAGCGTCTTTGAGGTGAGCGAGCTGTTGGGCGAGCGCCTCGGCGCTTCCGCCGCCCTTGCGGCTGCTCCCGCCCTCGTGGGCTTTGACAACCCCGAGTCGGGTATCGTTTTCCTTGAGAATTTCTTTGACACCTACGATTGGGACACCTACAAGAAGATCTCTGCCATTGAGATCCCCGAGATCGCCGGTGTCATCGCCACCAACAAGATGAAGAACGGCGCTGCCGCCGCTTCCTGGTACCTCGATTTCCAGGGGCTGTACGTTCCTGTCAGCAAGAAGTTCGAGGCTCTTGACGAGTGCGCCGCCGCCATCGGTGAGAACTACGATCCCGTTGATGGCAGCGAGATCCTCTCCACCTTCGACGACTACCGCCGTGTGGCGAAGGGGCTGAAGGACAACGAGGAGGCCGTTCTGAAGGCCCTCGCGTCGGCCGTTAAGTATGCCGAGCGCTTTGGGCTTGAGGCCGCCAAGCTTGATGAGATGAAGGCCGGCCTTGAGAAGGCCACGGCTCTCTTTGCCGCGATTCCGGTTCAGGAGAAGAAGAGCGAGGACGAGAAGACGAGAATCATCGATACCGTTGAGGCTCTTCCCGCATACCTTGAGGCCAGAAAAGAGTATTCCAAGAAGAAGGTCGCTGCCTACAAGGCACTTGGCATCGATGCCGAGGCCGTGTACGAGAGAGCCGTTGATCTTTACAATAACTCGGACAACAAGGGCACCGCGATCGAGCTCTTTGAGAGCATCCGCGAGTACGCCGACAGTAGCGTGTATATCTCGAGAGCCAACCGCTACTTCAACTTCAACAACAAGATGTACAGCTTCTTCGGCAAGTACTTCGTTTACAAGGAAGAGATCTACGACGAGAACGCTCTTGATGTAAAGGAAGGCAAGAAGAAAAAGAAGAAGGGCGAGGAGACCACCGAGGCCGCGCCGCCCACCACCGCCCTCTCGCTCTATCCCGTCATTGACGGCAAGCCCGCGAAGGATCCCATCGTCAAGGGCATCGAGCAGGTCATTGCCTGCTACGGCTCGCGCTTCTACTACTTCAAGAAGGGCGCCGGTATCGCCTGCTACGACATCTACTCGAAGATTGAGACGGTCGTTGATCACGGTAAGGCGACCGACTACGCTGTGAAGGACGGCAGATTCATGGTCGGCTTCTCGAAGAAGGCCCCCGTCTTCTTCATTCAGAAGAAGGTTGGCGCCGTTGAGCAGCCCAAGACTGAGGCGGCTGCTGCCGACGATAAGAAGAACAAGAAGGCCAAGAAGGCTCCGAAGGTCAAGGTTCCGATCGTTCCCACCGCCGAGCCCCTCAATCCCTACGCTCTTGTCGGTGTCGATATGGCCGGCGGCGGCAACCGCGTTCTGATCAACGAGATGCTTGAGATCGCCCTCAGAAAGGGTGACAAGATCTTCTATAAGCACGTGACCGTTGCGAAGCCCCAGAAGCCCGGCTTCCTCGCCGGATGCTTCGGCAAGAAGATCATCGAGGAGAAGCCGAAGAGCCGCCTGATGGTCTGTGATGTTGTGAAGGGCTCGTGCCTGCCGGTTCTTGATGACGATTGCGACATTCAGGACGTCAGCGGCGAGAACATCGTCTACACCTGCTGGACTCCCAACTCGCTCAATATGGATCTCTACGTCTTCAACATTGAGAAGAGCGAGAAGATCCTCATCGAGAAGAACATCTACAACTTCTACGGCCTGAACGACGGTAAGATCTATTACACGATCGGTAACAGCTCCTACCAGCCCCTGGTTTCCAACAACTTCACGGGCACCAACCGCGAGCAGATCATGGCGAACGTTGAGAAGATCGTCGGCACGTACGCCGGCTGGCTCTACGTCAAGAAGGGCAGCGGCATCAACTCGGTCCTTGTGAAGATCAGCTCGGACGGCAAGCAGACGAAGGTGCTCTGCACGCAGTTCAAGAAGTTCCTCCGCTTTGCCGAGAACTACGCCTACTACATCGACGTGTTTGACAACCTCCGTGTTGTCCGCGTTGACGGCGAGGAGAACAAGGTCCTGGCCTCGAACGTCGCGAAGGTCTTCCTCAGCGAGGAGGGGCTCTACTACGTCCGCGAGGAGCTGGTTGACGATTACTACGGTAAGAGCAACCTCTCGCTCTACATGATGGATAAGAACGGCCTCAACGTCCGCAAGATCGTCTTCGATCTTGACGTGCTTCAGGACGATCCTGCCAGCGATGACCTCTACTACTCCAAGAAGGAGAGCATGCGCTACAAGGTCTACAAGCCCAAGAAGCCGGCCGAGTTCAACCACGAGATCTACGTTATCACGAAGTTCTACAAGATGAACAAGGTCACCGGTATTTCCGAGCTTGTCCTGACTCTCGGCCTGCCTGAGGATGTCGAGAAGAAGGGCTGCTTCGGCTTCGGTAAGCCCAAGAAGGTTGACCTCGTGTACGAGGAGGATCCGATCGTCCATTCCTACAAGACGAGAGGCCTTAACGATGCTCAGATCGCTCAGAAGGAAGCGGATGAGGCTCCTGTTGAGAAGAAGGCGCCCGGCTGCAGCAAGATGCTTGACGGTGTCAAGGGTAAGGCCGGCGGCATTCTCAAGAAGTTCAAAAAGTAATCCTTACAGAAAAAGGCACCCGGTTCTCCGGGTGCCTTCTTTCGGTAAGATGAGGAGGAAGCATGGAATACGTATTGGTTACGGGCGCCTGTGGCGGTATGGGAAAAGCGGCCGTCAAAGCTCTTACGGCGCGCGGTGTGACGGTCCTTGCGATGGACCTTGTGACGGGTGAGCCGCAGGACGGCGTGATCCCACTCGCGGCCGACGTGACGAGCGAAGAGAGCGTATTGCGGGCTTTTGAGAAGGTCAAGGGCATTACGGGGGAGCTTTCGGCGATCCTTCACTTTGCGGGGATCTACATGCTGGATTCTCTTGTCGAAATGGAGAGCGAGCAATTCCGCCGTATCCTTGACGTTAATTTTTACGGTGCCTATCTTGTGAACAGGATATTCCTTCCCCTGCTTGGGCGCGGTGGGCGCATCCTGATCACCACGAGTGAGCTGGCGCCGCTTGATCCCTTGCCCTTTACGGGGATCTACGCTGTTACCAAGGCGGCGCTCGATAAATACGCCTACTCCTTGCGGATGGAGCTGCAGCTCCTCGGGATCACGGTGTCGGTCCTGCGCGCGGGGGCGGTGGATACGGGCATGCTCGGTGCCTCTACCGCAGCGCTTGATGCCTTCTGCGAGAGGACGGCGCTTTACTCCTGCAATGCCGACCGCTTCCGCCGTATCGTCAACCGCGTTGAGGCGCGGTGCGTGCCCCCCGAGAGGATCGCCAAGCGGGTGCTTAAGATCTTAGGGAAGCGCCGCCCGCGGTTTGCCTATGCCATCAACCGCAATCCACTCCTGCTGCTTCTCCATCTTTTGCCAAAGCGCTTGCAGCTGTTTGCTATCCGCAAGGTCTTGAAGTGAAAGGGCAGCACATCTCCCGCGCATCTCAATTTGCGAAAACAAAACTTTACTCTACTATTCCTAATAAAAAAGCGGATCCCGTGGGATCCGCTTTTTTTATTGCTTGCCGGGGCCGGCCGTGTCGGCACCGTCACCCACAAGGCCAAGGCGCGCCGCGGCTTCCTCTCTCATTTTGTATTTGAGGATCTTACCCGCTGCATTCATCGGGAAGCTGTCGACGAACTCGATATACTTTGGCACCTTATGGCGGGCCATGCTCGCCTTGATGTAATTTGACATCTCCTCAACGCTGACACTGCCCGGCTCCTTCAGAATGATACAAGCCATGATCTCCTCGCCGTATTTTTGGTCGGGAACACCGATGACCTGCACATCCTTGGTCGCGGGATGGGTATAAATGAATTCCTCGATCTCCTTCGGATAGATGTTTTCGCCACCGCGAATGATCATATCCTTAAGGCGCCCCGTGATCCTGTAGTTCCCCTGCTCGTCCATGGACGCCAGGTCGCCCGAATGGAGCCACCCGTCCTCGTCGATCGTACCCTTGGTCGCCATCGGCATTTTGTAGTAGCCCTTCATGGTGTTGTACCCCTTGGCGCAGAACTCGCCGTTCACGCCGGGGCCGACCTCCTCGCCGGTCTCAGGATCCACGATCTTGCAGCGCACGTGGGGGAAGGCGTAGCCGACGGTCTCGGTCCGGACAAGTCGGAGGCCAAGCGGTCT
>JAZQVJ010000253.1:0-3891 GCA_045631785.1 Eubacteriales bacterium | reverse complement strand
CGCTTGGCCTCCGACTTATCCTCTCTTTCGGGAATGAAAATAGACCAGGTATGTATCGGCTCTTGCACTAACTCCTCGCTTTCGGATATGCTGACGGTTGCCGCGATGCTCCGCGGTCGCCGCGTCCACCCGAACGTATCGCTCTCGATCTCGCCCGGCTCGCGCCAGGTGCTGGTCGAGCTCTCGCGCATGGGGGCTCTTGCCGACATTCTTTCGGCGGGGGCGCGTCTGCTCGAGTGTGCCTGCGGTCCCTGCATCGGTATGGGCTTCTCGCCCGAAAGCGCCGGTGTCAGCCTCCGCACCTTCAACCGCAACTTCGAGGGGCGCAGCGGCACCAAGGATGCTGAGGTCTACCTTGTTTCTCCCGAAACTGCCGTTGCCGCCGCTATTACGGGTGAGATCACCGATCCCTCCCGTCTTGGGCCGATCGATCCCATTGTCCTCCCCGAGCGCTTTGCAGTGGATGACAGCATGATCCTCATGCCCGACGGCGAGGGCGAGGCCACCGAGGTCGTCCGCGGCCCGAACATCAAGCCCGTGCCGAAGGGCGTCCGTCCCGCCGCCACTCTCAAGGAGCGCGTGCTTTTGAAGGTGGGCGACAACATTACGACCGACCACATCATGCCCGCCGGCACCAAGATCCTCCCCTACCGTTCAAACATCCCCTACCTCTCGCAGTTCTGCTTCCGCGTGTCGGACGAGGGCTTTGCCGAGCGCGCCAAGGCGGCCGGCTCCGGCGTTATCGTTGGCGGTGCGAACTATGGCCAGGGCTCCTCGCGTGAGCATGCTGCGCTGGTTCCTCTCTACCTCGGCATCCGAGCCGTTATTGCCAAGTCCTTTGCCCGTATCCACAGCGCCAACCTTGTGAACGCCGGCATCGTGCCTCTGACTTTTGCCGACCCTGCGGACTACGAGCTTGTGAATGAGCAAAGTAATGTTGTCATTGAAGGCTTCTCCGATGCCATCAAGGACAAGACCGAGCTCATCGCAACGATCGATGGCAAGAGTGTCACCCTCCTTGCCGACTTCACCGAGCGCCAGCGCGCCATTCTGCTCGCCGGCGGCCTGCTTAACTATACGAAAGAAAGTGAGAACACCTGATATGAATACCAATATCGAAAGCGCCATCGAGAAATTCCGTGCGCTCCTTACCTCCCAGCTGGCCCGCGTTGAGGATATGAAGTCGCAGGGCGACTTTACCGATTATACCTCGCTCGACACCATCCGCATCGGCATCTGCGGCGGTGACGGCATCGGCCCGATCATCTCGGCCGAGGCCGAGCGCGTTCTTCGCTTCATTCTTGACGATATGGTAAGGGACGGCAAGGTCACCTTTGTACCGATCGAAGGGCTGACGCTTGAAAACCGCATTGCTCATAACAAGGGAATTCCCGATGACGTCCTTGCTGAGCTTAAGTCCTGCCACATCATCCTGAAGGGGCCGACCACCACGCCCCAGAAGGGAAGCGGTATGCCGAACATTGAGAGTGCCAACGTTGCAATGCGTAAGGCCCTTGATCTGTTCGCCAACATCCGTCCCGTCCGCGTTCCCGAGGAGGGGATCGACTGGGTGATCTTCCGTGAAAACACCGAGGGCGCCTACGCTGTCGGTAAGGACGGGATCAACGTCACGGACGACCTTGCCATCGACTTCACCGTCACGACCAAGCAGGGCTCGGAGCGCATTGCACGCATCGCCTACGATTATGCCGCGAAGAACGGCTACAAGCGCGTGTCGATCGTTACCAAGGCCAACGTTATCAAGACGACCGACGGTAACTTTATCGAGGATTGCCGCCGCGTAGCCGAGGAGTACCCCGATATCCTGACCGACGAGTGGTACGCCGACATTATGACGGCCAAGCTCGTGGACAAGAAGCGCCGCCGCGACTTTGGCATTCTGCTTCTGCCGAACCTCTACGGTGACATCATTTCCGATGAAGCCGCCGAGATGCAGGGCGGCGTCGGCACGGCGGGCTGCGCCAACATCGGTAAGCATTACGCCATGTTCGAGGCCATCCACGGCTCGGCGCCCCGTATGATCTCGGAGGGGCGCGGCCAGTACGCCGACCCCTGCTCCATGCTCCGCGCCGTCGTGATGCTGCTCTCGCATATCGGCCTTCAGGATCGCGCCGATAAGCTTGCACGGGCGCTCGACATCTGCATGCTGGAGGAGAAGAAGCTGACCATCACCGGTCGCCCGGGCGGCGCCACCTGTGCCGAGTTTGGCGAATATGTGATGCAAACACTCGCAACCCTTTAACATCAAGGGTGAAGCCTGAAGGAAGGTTTCACCCTTTTTCTTTTTTTCTTTACCGCAAAAACTTTATTTTGAAAAATATTTTCGTTTTTTAAGCAAAAATAATGAAAAAACCTCTTGATTTTTCATAGTGGCAATAGTATAATGAAGATGTAAAATTATCATTCTCCAAGGAGAGAGCGTCATGGAAAAGATCAAGGAATATTCGGCTCCTGTGTCCCCGCGTGTCGTGCGTCTGCGCGAGGCTCTGTACGCTGAGATGCCTCGCATCGAGGGCTCGCGTGCCACTCTTGTGACAGAAGCGTATCGGGCGAGTGAGGCAATGCCCGTCATTACGCGCCGTGCGCTCGCCTTCAAGCATATCATGGAGAACCTGCCGATCGCCATCCACGAGGATGAGCTTCTCGTCGGCAGTGCCACCCTCCGCCCGCGCAGCTCGCAGATATTCCCCGAGTATTCGGTGAACTGGATCGAGAGCGAATTTGAGACGCTGGCAACGCGCCCCGCCGATCCCTTTGAGATCGACGAGCCGACCAAGGAGGCCATTCGCCGCGCCAACGCCTACTTCCGTGGGAAGACGACGAGCGAGCTTGCCGCCTCGTATATGGCCAAGGAAACTCTTGTGGCCATTGAGCATAACATCTTCACGGCGGGCAACTACTTCTATAACGGTGTCGGTCACGTCACCGTGCATTACGACTGGATCCTTGCCGAGGGCTTCCTCGGTATCCGCCGCCGCGCCGAGGAGGCGCTCGGCGCGCTTTCCGTGAGTGACGGTGACTATTGCAAGCGCTCGGAGTTCCTCCGTGCCGTCATCATGTCCTGCGACGCTGTTATTACCTATGCCGAACGGTACGCCGCCCTCGCCGAGGAAAAGGCCAAGGCCGCCACCGATGCCGGCCGCCGTGCCGAGCTCAAGAAAATCGCCGAGGTCTGCCGCCGCGTTCCCGCCAACGGTGCGCGCTCCTTCCACGAGGCCTGTCAGACCGTTTGGTTCATACAGCTGGTTTTGCAGATCGAATCGAGTGGTCACTCGATCAGCCCCGGGCGCTACGACCAGTATATGTACCCCTATTACAAGGCCGATCTCGATGCGGGCAAGATCACGCCCGAGGCCGCGCAGGAGCTGATCGACTGCTTCTGGATCAAGCTCAACGATATGAACAAATGCCGTGACGCGGCCTCCGCCATCGGCTTCGCCGGCTACGGCATGTTCCAGAATCTGATCGTCGGCGGTCAGGATGAGGAGGGCAGAGATGCCACCAACATCCTCTCCTTTATGTGCCTTGAGGCCTCAATGCACGTGCCACTGCCTCAGCCCTCTCTTTCGGTCCGTGTCCACAACGGCACGCCCGATGCCTTTATGATGAAGGCCGCCGAGCTGACAAGGACGGGTATCGGTCTGCCTGCCTATTATAACGATGAGGTCATCATCCCCGCCCTGATGTCGCGCGGTGCTTCTCTCCGCGAGGCGCGCACCTACAACATCATCGGATGTGTCGAGCCTCAGGTCCCCGGTAAGACCGATGGCTGGCATGATGCCGCCTTCTTCAATATGTGCCGTCCCCTGGAGCTTGTTTTTTCCGACGGTATGGATGCGGGCGTACAGCTTGGTCCGCAGACGGGGGACG
>JAZQVJ010000252.1:0-3975 GCA_045631785.1 Eubacteriales bacterium | reverse complement strand
CCCCGCTTGGGGGCTTTTTCTTTTTTCACTTGCTTTTTCCTCCTCACTTGTATATAATAGTGTCAGTATTACATCACGGAGGACTTTCTATGAAAGCTGTTATTACCGTCACGGGCAAGGACACCGTCGGTATCATTGCCGACGTTTCGGCCGTCTGTGCCGAGGCCGGCGCCAATATTCTCGAGATCACGCAGAGCGTTCTCTCGGAATACTTCGCCATGATCATGCTGGTCGACATCGACCGCCTCACCCTCGCCTTTTCCGACTTTTCGGACAAGCTTGAGGCGCTCGGCAAGGCGCGCGGCCTTGATATCCGTGCCGTCCACACCGAGATCTTCGATGCGATGCATCGGATCTAAAGGAGCCCCTTATGCTGAACACCCAAGACATCCTCGAAACCATACAGATGATCCGCGAGGAAAACCTCGATATCCGGACCATCACCATGGGCATCTCGCTCTACGACTGCGTGAGCGACGACGCCGGCCGTCTTTCAGACAAGATCTACGATAAGATCACAAAAACCGCCGAGAACCTTGTCAAGACGGGCTGCGACATCGAGAAGGATTACGGCATCCCGATCGTCAACAAGCGCGTGTCCGTCACCCCCATCTCGCTCATCGGCGGGGACGCCTCGCCCGACACCTACCTGAAGGTGGCCCATACCCTGCAACGGGCTGCCGATGCCGTTGGCATCAACTTCATCGGCGGCTTCTCCGCCCTCGTGCAAAAGGGGATGACCAAGGGCGCCGAGGCGCTGATCTCGGTGATCCCGGAGGCTCTGGCTGAGACTCGCCTCGTTTGCTCGTCGGTCAACGTGGCCTCGACCAAGGCCGGTATCAATATGGATGCCATCCGCCTGATGGGTAAAACCATCAAGCGCGCCGCATACCTGACGCGTGACAACAATTCGATAGGCTGTGCCAAGCTCGTCGTCTTTGCCAACGTCCCCGAGGACAACCCCTTTATGGCGGGCGCCTTCCACGGTGTCGGCGAGGCCGAGACCGTTATCAACGTCGGAGTTTCGGGCCCCGGCGTTGTGTCATCGGCCATCGCACGCGCCGGCGACTGTGACCTCTCAAGCCTTGCCGAGCTTATCAAGCGCACCGCCTTCAAGATCACGCGCGTCGGCCAGCTCGTTGCCAACGAAGCCGCCACTCGGCTTGGCGTCCCCTTCGGCATCATCGACCTCTCGCTGGCTCCCACCCCCGCCATCGGTGACTCGGTGGCGCGCATCCTCGAAAATATGGGGCTCGAATCCTGCGGCGCCCACGGAACTACCGCCGCCCTCGCCATGCTTAACGATGCCGTCAAGAAGGGCGGCGTGATGGCCTCGGGACACGTCGGCGGCCTTTCCGGCGCCTTTATCCCGGTGGCGGGGGATGAGGGCATGATCGCCGCCGTCGAGCGCGGCGCGCTCTCGATCGAGAAGCTGGAGGCCATGACCGCCGTCTGCTCGGTGGGGCTTGATATGATCGCCGTTCCCGGCGATACGACCGAGGAGGTCATCTGCGGCGTGATCGCCGACGAGATCTCGATCGGCGTCGCCAATACCAAGACGACCGCCGTCCGCATCATCCCCGCCTTTGGCAAGGGGGTTGGCGACAGCGTCGACTTCGGCGGTCTTCTCGGTACGGCTCCCATTATGTCGCTCCGCCCCTATTCGCCCGCCAAATTCATTCACCGCGGCGGCCGCATCCCGGCGCCTATTCACAGTCTGAAGAACTAAAAAGAGGGACTGACACATTTAGGCGCAACCGCAAACAAAAAGGAGTATTTGGTTTTCCAAGTACTCTTTTTTGCATCTTCGCAATTTGCTTTGTTTTTAGAGTTGAAAAGCTTCGGCTTTTCTTCCAATACATCGCATTTTGTTTGCTATCGCCGCTCACTCCCTCCGACGTACCCATGTACGCCTCTCGGTCGCGATCGGCAATTTGCGCTCTAAATCTGCACGTCCCTCGCAACCCGCCCGCGCTCCGCGCGACGGCTTCGCGCACTGCTCCAGAAAACAAAGCCTCCCATGAGGGAGGCTTTGTTTTCTGGAGCAGATGACGGGAATCGAACCCGCGTGTTCGGCTTGGGAAGCGGACGCTCTGCCATTGAGCTACATCTGCATATTCACTTGCTTGCTTATTATAACGCAAACCGATGCAATTGTCAATCCTTTTTTCTTATTTTCTTCTTTCTTTCGTTTTTTCTTCTCTGCTCGACACCCCTCGTCAAGTGGTCACAAAAAACGTTCCATGTCCCAAATTTGGTACATTGGCTGTGCTATACTGTCCTTGTAAGTAAAAGAAAGCGAGGTTTTCCCTATGCCCACCACCACCGAGCTCACCTTAATCCACGAATGTCTTATCCGTACCAAAGCGAGCCCCCGCGCGATTGCCACTATTATGAGTCGCATGACGTCGCTTTCCGCCATCGCTCGCTTTGCCGAAGGCCTTCTCGCCTCTCCCCGGATGAGCGAGGCCGACATGCTCACGCTTTCGGCATCGGTCGCCGCATAAGCCTCGGTTTCGACAAGTTATTTTTACAAAAACAGCGACTCCCCGTGGGAAGTCGCTGTTTTTCACTTTAAGCTGTCAATGTATTTGCAGGCGGCGATGGCAGCAACCGCCCCATCACCCGTTGCCGTCGCGACCTGGCGGATCGCCTTCGTACGGCAATCGCCGGCGGCGAACACGCCGGGCGTCCTTGTCAGGCAGTCCTCGCCCGAAGCGAGGTAGCCGCGCTCATCAAGCTCGCAAAGAGAGGCAAAGGGCTCGTTCTCCGGCACCTGGCCGATCGCCACAAAGGCGGCGTCGATCGGGAGAGTTGATGTCTCCCCCGTCTCGGTGTTGCGGAGGCCGAGGGCCGTCAGCTTACCGTCGCCGTCAAGGCGCAGGGGCACTGTCGAATAGATCACCTTGACGTTTTCACGGGTGGTGACGTCCTCAATAAGACGCCCTTCTCCCGTCAGGAACGCAAGGTTCTGGATCACAGTCACGCTGCGGCAGATATCCGAAAGCATCACCGCCTCCTGGAGGGCCGAGTTACCGCCGCCGATCACGGCAACGTCCTCGCCCGCGTGGAAGGCACCGTCACAAATGGCACAGTAGGAAATGCCGTGGCCGACGAGCTTTTCTTCGCCCGGAAGCCCCAACGTGCGGTGATGCGAGCCGGCAGCGAGGATCACGCTCCTCGCGGGATATTCCCTGCTCTCGCCGACCACCACGCGGAGGTCGCCCTCAGCGCGGATCGCCGTCACCGTATCCATCTCTATCTCGGCACCGAGATCCATGGCCTGCTCCACCAGCTTCTCGCCAAGCTCCATTCCGGAAAGAACGCGGAAGCCGGGGTAATTCTCGACCTTCGGCGAATGGGTGATCTGACCGCCGAAGTTTTCTTTTTCCAAGATCAGCACGCTCTTGCCGGCACGGCGGCCGTAAATGGCCGCCGTCAGCCCGGCAGGACCCGCACCGACGATCACTATATCGTGCATATTACGCCTTGGTGTTCTCCTCAATGAACTTGCGGATGTTCGACACGTTCGCAATGGTAGCGACCGGCTTGCCGTCACGCTCAACGATGAGCGTGGGTGCGGCCTCAACGCCGTAACGCTTGGCGACGGCAGGCTCCTTGTCGGCGAGGATCACCTCGTAAGCAAGACCGGCGGCATCGAGGAACTTCTTCGCCATCTTGCAGTTCGGGCAGGTGGTGGTGGCAAAGAGGATGAGGGTATCCCCGGCCTCGGAGGCCTCGCACTCACACGCCGCGGCCTTAGCGACGGGCTTGTCGCCCGCACGGCGCGCCATCGAAGCAGCCGCGTTGTAGGTGCGGCGGTCACGGTACTCCTGCGACTTACCGTCGTTCCAGTTCTTCACAGGGCGGTAGTAGCCGGTGATACGGCTGTAGACCTCGGTGGCCTCACCGCAATCGGGGCAAACGTTGACCTCGCCGGCGATATAGCCGTGGTTCTTACAGACCGAGTAGGTA
>JAZQVJ010000251.1:0-2973 GCA_045631785.1 Eubacteriales bacterium | reverse complement strand
CGCGCCACGATGCTTGGCTGCACGATCGCCGTTCTGGCACTTCTCATCTTTTTCAGTATTGTGTCGATCGACGCCGCAGTCAATAACAAAACCACTCCCGGTATGAATTTCGGCTCGCTCCTGACGATCGTTTTATTCTCGCTGACGGTCGCCTATGCCCGTGAGCTTTTCAAGATCACCTCTCTCCCGACGCCCGTTCGTTATACAGTCAACTTCGTGATCGTTGGCATCGCTTACTTTTTTGTCATCCTCCGCAACCGTCAGCTCGCCTTTACCTCGGCCGGTGCCTATCTCGTCGGCATCGTCCTCTATGTGCTCGCCTATGCTCTTGTGGTGGCCATCTCGATCCTCATCCGCTATCTTTTGACCCGGCAAGGTCGCGCCGACCATCCCACAAGGAGCGCCGACAGGGACGACTACACCAGTCGGTTTTCTTAAATAAAAAGCTCCCGATCTCTCGGGAGCTTTTCTATAAATTGCCCCAGTTGACGGGAGCAACGCCGCCCTTTTTCAGGATCTCGTTCGTCCTTGAAAAATGGCGACAGCCGAAAAAGCCGCGATAAGCGGAAAGCGGGCTTGGATGCGGCGCCCTCAGCACCGCATGGAGGGGGTTTGTGATCAGCGCCGCCTTGGAGGCTGCGTGCGATCCCCAGAGGAGAAAAACCACCGGCGTTTGCTTTTGGTTCAAGGAAGCAATGACCGCATCGGTAAAGGTCTCCCAGCCCATTCCCTTATGGCTCATCGGCGAATGCAGGCGCACCGTTAAGGTTGTATTAAGGAGAAGCACCCCCTCCTCCGCCCATCCCGAGAGATCGCCGGAGGCGGGCACAGGAATACCGAGATCGCTCTCCAGCTCCTTGAAGATGTTCAAAAGAGACGGCGGCTTTTCGATCCCGTCACGCACGGAAAAGCAAAGCCCGTGCGCCTGCCCCTCGCCATGGTAGGGATCCTGCCCGAGGATCACCGCCTTAACGGCGGAAAAGGGCGTTTTTTTGAGTGCTGTGTAAATATCGTACATTCCGGGGCAAACGTGTGCCCCCGCATATTCTTTTTTCAAAAAATCGCGCAGTGCGAGATAGTATTCCTTCGAGAACTCTCCGCCGATCACGCGATCCCAGTCATTTCCGAGCAGCATAGCACATCCTCCTTTGTTAGGATTATAGCATGCCGCCGTGAAAAAATCAACGGTATCGCACCTTGACAAACCCTAAAAAAGAGGGTATACTGAAAGAAAAAACGACGGAGGCAGCATATGAAACGCTCTTTTCTCTTTTTTCTTATTCTTTGCCTGCTTGTTCTCTCGGTCGCCGGCATGAGCTCCTGCCGCCTTTTCGGCAAGGGAGGCGATGACGATACCACGGCCGCCACCACGACCGAGGCAGCGACCACCACAGTCACTACAACCGTGACAACGACCGTCACCACTACCACTACAACACCCACTCCCCCGGCGGAGGGCCCCGATTACAGCGGAAACGTTGATGACTACCTTTGAGAAAATAAAAAAGCACCGATATCGGTGCTTTTTTATTTGAGTCGAAAGACCACCCAATACGTCAGAACCGCCGCCCCCAAGGCAATGCGATACCATCCAAAGGCAAGAAAGCTGTGACGCCGAACAAAATCCAAAAGAAAGCGGATCACGGTCAAGGACACGAGGAATGCCGCAAGCGTGCCGGCCACCAGCACTGCCGCCTCGGTGGCGCTTAAGGCATTTCCCGAAAGCAGATACTTCGTCCCCTTGAGGAGAGATGCTCCTGCCATCACGGGGATCGCCATAAAGAAAGAAAATTCGGCGGCCGCCGTGCGACCGATACCAAGGAGTGATGCACCGAGGATCGTCGAGCCGGAGCGTGATGTACCGGGGATCAGGGAAAGCACCTGAAAGCACCCGATGAGGAAGGCATCACGGACGGTGATCTCCTCGACCGAAGCCACGCGGAAGGCGCGATCACCGCGCCATCTCTCGAGAAGGACGAAAACCACTCCGTAAAGCACGAGGGCCAGGGAAACGACAAAGAAGTTATAAAAATGTGCATCCAGCCAATCGTCGAGCAAAAGCCCGACAACACCGGCCGGCACACACCCGATAAAAACGCGCCGAAGAAGGCGCCACGCACGCCGTCGCTCCTCCTCGGTTTTTCTCCCTCCGCAGGGATTCAGCTTGCCGAAAAAGAGAACGAGCACGGCAAGGATTGAGCCAAGCTGGACCGCCACCAAAAAGAATTCGAGAAACGCGGGTGTGACCTTGAGCCTTACGACCTCATCCAAAAGGATCATATGCCCCGTGCTTGAGATGGGGAGCCATTCGGTGATCCCTTGGATAATGCCGATGAGAAGCCCCTTTAATACCTCAAAAACAGCTTCCGTCCTCATCCCTCCTTCGATAGCTCGAGGATCGCGCTCCTTAAAAGGTCTCCTTCCTCCACCGGGACGGGTACCCGCATCCAAAACCTCATCTTGGGATGAGGCGCCGTCTCGATCTCGGTCATTTCCTCGTCAAAAAGCGCCTCGGCAAGAAAGGGGATCCCGGGCCGACCGGGAACAAGAATTTCAACGCGATCACCGCGGGAAAGCTTATTTCTCTGCAAAAAGAGGGCTTTTCCGCTTGCTTCATCATATGCAAGAACGGTGGCAAGATATGCCTTCTCCCGCAGATATCCGTCGCGCTCGGTGATCTTGGCATGACCGTGCGGAGAGTCGTAGAAAAATCCCGTATCATACTCGCGGTGGCTCACGCTCCCGACCTCTCTGAGGAGGACCTCGTCGGGGATGCCCTCGCCGCGCTCCGCGGCATCGATCGCCATACGGTATGCATTCGTGATCACCGCCGTATAGTAAGCACTTTTCATGCGCCCCTCGATCTTGAAGGAGGCGATCCCCGCCCGGCAAAGATCCCCGATGTGCGTCACCATACAGAGGTCGCGGCTGCTCATAAAGAAGGTCTCTCCACCCTCCTCAAGCACCGGAATG